>JBCCTP010000150.1:0-9802 GCA_039198505.1 Actinomycetota bacterium
GAATCGTTCGACGAGGTCGTCCGCCGAGTTGCGTTCGCTCCGGCCGGAATGACCGACTCGTTCTGCTCCCTCGACCCACCGGCCGAGTTGCTCGACCGCGTGTCGGAGGGTTCGGTCAACGGCGAGCGACTCGAACACGGATGGCAACGTCACCCGGAGCACGCCGCCGCGGGAGTGTGGTCGACCGCCGGCGATCTCGGCCGGTTCCTCGTGGCGTTCAACGCGTCACTCGCCGGAGCGGACGACGTCCTGCTCCCGACGGACTGGTCGCGGCGGCTCGTCGACGCCGTCGCCCCGTTCGATCGCTCCGGACCGTATGCAGCCGTCGGAACCGGCTGGTTCCTCGACGACGACACCTCGCCGACCGTGTACGGGCACACCGGCCGGAACATCGGGTACAGCGCGGAGATCGCCGGCACGACCGACGGCCGGTTCGGGGTCGCCGTGGTCACGAACGCTCTCCCCGGCGGCACCGAACTCGCCCGAGACGTGATCCGGGCCGTCGCCGACCGGCAGCGATGGACGTGACGCGGATGCGGACGTGAGTCCGTGTGCGAGGCGGTCTCGGCCCCGGTGCAGGTCAGGCGGTGACGAGGATGCGCTCGCTCGCGAACGCTCCGACACCGACGTGACGGTCACCGATGGTGACCGTGAGGGTTCCGTCGGGTGACGACGCCACGACGGTGCCGTCGTTGCCCGGCTGGATCTCGGACTCCTCGAGGAACTCGAGCAGGCCGGGAGCGAACTCGAGCTCCTCGGTGATGCGCTCGACGCGGAACGTGGAGCCCACCTCGACCGACGAGAGCGCGGAGAAGTCGCCCTTCTCGTAATCGGACCCCGGGATCGGGTTGCCGTGCGGGCAGGTCGTGGGGTTGCCGAGCATGTCGTCCATGGCCTTCTCGACCGAGTCACTCATGACGTGCTCCCACTTGCCGGCCTCGTGGTGGGCCTCGGCCCACGACAGGTGGAGGACATCGGTGAGGAATCGCTCGGCCAGGCGGTGACGGCGCACCGTGCGCTCACCCAGCGCGCGGCCCTTGGTGGTGAGCTTGATCTGGTTCTTGTCGACGGACACGAGACCTTCGGCCTCCATGCGCTTGACCATCTCGCTCACGGCCGGTCGAGACACCATGAGTCGTTCGGCGATACGCGCCTGGATGACGTCGATCTCGTCTTCTTTGAGTTCGAAGATGCACTCGCAGTACTCCTCGAAGGCCGGATGGTGCTCGCCCGGTGCTGGCATGCGGTTCAGCCTACCGAAGCCCCGCCACGGCCGCTGGTTTCAGCCCCCGGAACCGAGACGAGTTCGATCGCTCGTCGAGCCAACTCGCCGATGTCGACCGCACCACCGGAACTGCTCCACTCCTCGACCACCACACGTCGAGCCGCCACGAGTGCGGCGGCGAGCACACGGACGTCGAAGTCGTCCTCGGGCCGGCGCCACCGCTGTGCGATCCAACGACTCAGCTCGCCTTCGAAGCGCACCTCGTAGGCAGCGATCGCGTCGGACAGTGACGGTGTGGTGCGCACGACGAGCACGCGCGAGACGTCGTCGGGCCGGAGCGGGAAGGCACGATCGTGCTCGATGATGGCGTCGACGAGCGCTCGACCGACCGGGAGCTCCGGGTCGCGCCCGTACAGCACCTCGACGAAGGCGGCCGACGCCTCCTCGGTTCCGTGGAAGAGCACGTCGAGCTTCGTCGGGAAGTGGCGGAAGAACGTCCGCTGGCTCACCCCGGCGGCTTCGGCGATCTCCGCGGTCGTCACCTCGTCGTACCCGCGACGGACGAACAGGTCGAGCGCGACCGACGCGAGACGCTCGGCGGTCGACGGCGCCGACGGCACGAAGTCCGACGTGTCCGGAGCGATTCCTGCAGCTGTGTCTGCAGCCATGTCCGCAGCATGGCACAAAGACCCTTGACAGGTGTCATCGACTGACGCAATCGTGTTCGGGATGCCTGACACCGACACTCCGGTCGACACAGCGACCGAGGTTCCTCCCCCATCGATCGGACTCGGCGAACTCATCCGTCCGATCCGAACGAAGCTCATTCTGGCATGCCTGATGCAGGCGGTCGCGTCGATCGTCGGGCTGGTCCCGCTGATCGCCATCGCCGAGTTGGCCCGGGAGTTGTTCGCCGAGGGAGGCGCCGACGACGGCCGGCTGTGGACCATCGCGATCGTCGCAGCCGTCGCCTTCGTCGTCCGCCTCGCCTTCTACCTGGGGGCGCTCTCGATCACGCACTACGCCGACAACGATCTGCAGCTCGAGATCCGTCGGCAGCTCGCCGACCACATGGGGTCGGTGCCGCTGGGCTGGTTCGACGATCACGACAGCGGCGAGATCAAGAAGCTCGTGGTCGACGACGTCGGTGCGATGCACCCGCTCGTGGCTCACGCCCTGACCGACATCACCTCGGCGATCGTCACGCCCGTCGCCGCGATGATCTACCTGTTCGTCGTCGACTGGCAGCTGGCGCTCATCGTGCTGATCCCGTTCGTGATCGGCATCTTCCTGTACGGGAAGCAGTTCTCGGGCTACGGCGAGAACATGGCGAAGTACAACGAGGCGCTCGAGGAGGTCAACGTCGGAGCGGTCGAGTTCGTCCAGGGCATCTCGGTGGTCAAGACGTTCGGCCAGGCGGGACGCGCCCACCGGCGCTTCATCGACGCAGCGTTCCGACTCGTCGACTACTTCTGGGACTGGGTGTCGGGCCTGCTGCGGGTGTCGTCGGCGGCCGAAGTCGCACTCTCGCCGCTGACCACACTCGCCGTCATCGCAGGCACCGGTTCGTGGTTCGTGTCGAACGACTGGATCTCCGCGACCGACCTGGTCGTGTTCTTCGTCCTCGGTCTCGCTCTCACCGCTCCGATCCTCACCCTCGGCTACGCCATGGACGAGGTCCAGCAGGCCAGTCGCGCCGCCGGACGGATCGGCACCGTGCTCGCCGAGCCGGTCCTGTCGGAACCGTCCGACCCGGCGATTCCCGCCGACAACTCGATCTCGCTCGAGGGTGTGGGATTCAGCTACGACGGCGAGCGCGACGTGCTCCGCGGCATCGACCTGCGGATCGAGCCGGGCACGCTGACGGCGCTCGTCGGACCGTCGGGGTCGGGAAAGTCCACGCTCGCGAAACTGCTCTGCCGCTTCTGGGACCCCACCGCCGGTTCGGTCCGTCTCGGCGACGTCGAGCTGGCCGGCATCGCACGCGACGAGCTCTACCGGCGGATCGGGTTCGTGTTCCAGGAGGTCCAGCTCCTCCGCGCGTCGGTCGCCGACAACATCGCGCTCGGTCGTCCCGACGCCAGTCGTGCCGAGATCGAGCAGGTGGCTCGACTCGCACAGATCCACGACCGCATCCAGGAACTCCCCCACGGCTACGACTCGATCGTCGGCGAGGAGGCACTCCTGTCCGGGGGTGAGGCGCAACGGGTCTCCATCGCTCGTGCGCTCCTCGCCGATCCACCGATCCTCGTGTTCGACGAGGCGACGTCGTTCGCCGACCCCGAGTCGGAGGCGGCCATCCAGGACGCGCTGTCGAACCTCACCATCGGTCGGACGCTCATCGTCATCGCCCATCGACTGTCGACGATCGTCGACGCGGACCGCATCGTCGTGCTGCGCGACGGCCAGATCGTCGAGACCGGCACGCACGACGAACTGGTCGACCTCGGTGGCGAGTACAGCCGCCAGTGGAGTGCCGACCAGCGGGCGTCGCGAGCACGAGACGCCCTCGTCGAGGGATCGGAGGTCCCGGCATGATCAAGCGACTCCTGACGGTCGTCGCCGACGACACTCCGCTGCGCCGGTGCATCGTCTGGTGGGTGGTGGCCGGCGTCCTCCAGGGCCTCGGCTTCGTCCTTCTGGTCCCGGTGCTGTCGGCTCTCCTCGACGGCGAGACCGGAACCGCCGCCTGGTGGTCGCTCGCCATGGCCGGAGTGCTCGTCGTGTACGCCGCAGTGCGATACGTGGCGCAGCTCGCCTCGTATCGGGCCGCGATCGGTCTGTCGAAGGGCCTCTTCCAGAAGCTGGGCGACAAGGTCGCCGTGCTTCCGCTCGGGTGGTTCCACGGCGACCGGGTCGGCCCACTCGGACGACTCACGAGCAAGGGTGTCATCGACGTGATGGGCGTCCCCGCGCACATGCTGCGGCCGATCATCACGGCGTTCGTCACGCCGGCCACCCTGCTCGTCGCCCTGGTCTTCTTCGATTGGCGCCTCGCGCTCGCCACGCTCGCGGCCGTCCCGTTCGCCTGGGCGGCGTTCCGCTGGACGCAGTCGCTCGTCCGGAAGGCCGACGGGGCGCATCACGATGCCGCCGCCGAAGCGGGAAGCCGCCTCGTCGAGTTCGGCCAGACCCAGGCGGTGTTGCGGGCGTACGGCCGCAACGTCGACGGCAACCAGATCCTCGACGACGCCCTCAGCGGCTACCGCGACGCCGGGCGGAATCTGCTCACCACGGCCGTTCCGGGCCTCGCCGGATTCGTGACCGTGATCCAGATGGCGTTCACTGCGCTGCTCTTCGTCGGCGTCGCGATCGCAACAGGCGGCTCGCTCGACGCTCCGGAGCTGATTGCGATCCTGGTCCTGATCGTCCGATTCGTCGAGCCCCTCGTCGTCGCTGCCGACATCGGCGGCGCCATGAAGATGGCCGACGCCACACTCGACCGGGCTGATCGACTCCTCACCGAGCCGCTCCTGCCCGAACCGGCAACCGACGATCAGCGCACCATCGGCGAGGGCTCGCTGGCGGTCGAGCTCGACGACGTCGGCTTCGGCTACGACCACGAGCGCCAGGTCATCCACGACCTCACCCTCGAGGTACCGGCGGGCTCGATGACGGCGCTCGTCGGACCCTCCGGTTCGGGCAAGACGACGGTCGCCCGGCTGGTCGCCCGGTTCTGGGACGTCGACGAGGGCGAGGTGCGAGTCGACGGCGTCGACGTCCGCGACGTCTCGACCGAGCACCTGATGTCGAAGGTCTCGATCGTGTTCCAGGAGACCTATCTCTTCGCCGGCACGATCGCCGACAACCTCCGCCTCGCCAAACCCGATGCCACCGACGACGAGCTCACCGAGGTCGCCCGCCTCACCCGCCTCGACGAGATGCTCGAACGCCTGCCCGGAGGTTGGGACGCCGAGGTCGGCGAGGGGGGCACGCGACTCTCCGGCGGTGAACGCCAACGCGTCTCGATCGCCCGTGCGTTGCTCAAGGACGCGCCGATCGTCCTGCTCGACGAGGCGACCGCAGCCATCGACCCGCTCAACGAGGTCGCGATCCAGAATGCGATCGACACGCTCCGCGGGGACCGCACGATCATCGTGATCGCGCACCGGCTCCAGACCGTCGTCGGCGCCGACCAGATCGTGGTGCTCGACGACGGGCGAGTCGGCGAGCGTGGCACCCACGATGAGCTCCTCGCCCACGCTGGTCGCTACGCCGACTTCTGGCGAGAACGCGAACGAGCCGTCGGCTGGCGCATCTCGAGCGGAGTCGGAGGATGACCGCGATCGAGGTGGACCGCCTCGTCAAGACGTTCGGCGAACAGCGGGCGCTCGACGACCTGTCCTTCCACGCCGACACCGGCGAGGTACTCGGTGTGCTCGGACCGAACGGCGCCGGGAAGACCACGGCGATCA
Source organism: Actinomycetota bacterium (assembly GCA_039198505.1). Lineage (GTDB taxonomy): Bacteria > Actinomycetota > Acidimicrobiia > Acidimicrobiales > Ilumatobacteraceae > Ilumatobacter_A. The sequence continues at coordinate 5,641 of JBCCTP010000150.1, forward strand.
ACGTGCTGTCGACACTGCTCCGCCCCGACGGCGGGTCGGCCCGGGTGCTCGGACACGACGTCGTCGAGGACGCCGACCAGGTCCGTCGCTCCATCTCGCTGACCGGCCAGTTCGCCGCCGTCGACGAAGCGCTCACCGGAACCGAGAACCTGGTGCTCTTCGGCCGGCTGCGCGGCTTGTCCAAGGGCGATGCCGCCTCCCGTGCGGCGGCGCTCCTCGACCGCTTCTCGCTCTCCGACGCAGCCGACAAGGGCGTCGGCCAGTACTCGGGCGGCATGCGCCGACGGCTCGATCTGGCCGTCAGCATGGTGGTCCCGACCCCGGTCCTCTTCCTCGACGAGCCGACCACCGGACTCGACCCACGGAGCCGCAACGAACTCTGGGACGTGGTGCGTGAGCTGCGGGCCGAGGGGCTGACGATCGTGCTGACCACCCAGTACCTCGAGGAGGCCGACACCTTGGCGGAGCGGATCGTCGTGATCGACACCGGCCGGGTGATCGCCGACGGCACACCCGACGAATTGAAGGACCGAGCGGGCGGTCAGGCGTGTGTCGTCACTCCGACCGATCCCGACCAGGTCGACGATCTCCGATCAGCGCTGTCGTCCGTCGGAACCGCCACCGTCGAGGACGGGACGGTCGCCGTGGCCGGCGCCGACTCGGCGCGCCTTCCGGCGGTGGTAGCCGCCGCCGCGGCTGCCGGGATCGAGCTCGCCGACGTCTCCCTGCGTCGTCCGACGCTCGACGACGTCTTCCTCCAGCTCACCGATCGACCGGCCGTGGCGCCCGATCCGTCGACCGACGGCGCGACCGGCGAGGCGGTCGACGTCCGATGACCGCATCGCTCGTCGTCGACGCCCGCCTCATCGGTGGGCGCTCGATCCGGAAGTCGTCACGCAACCCGGCGTCGATCCTCGGCGCCATCGTCTTCCCGCTGCTGTTCTTCGCACTGTTCAACATCGTGATGCGGCGGATCATGGAGGCGCGCGACTTCGACTACGTGCAGCTGCTGCCCTCCACGATCGTCGTCCAGGCGATGATCTTCTCGGCCATGTCGTCGGCGTACTTCGTCGCCGAGGATCGCGTCACCGGGATCACGGGCCGATTCCGCTCGATGCCGGTGCACCCGCTGTCTCCGATCCTGGGCCGAGCGGTCGCCGACGTCGCTCGAGCCTTCGTCTCACTGACCGTCGTGCTCACGGTCGGGATCATCGTCGGGATGCGTTTCAACGCCGGGATCGGCTGGCTCCCGGTCTACGTGGTCGTGGGGCTGCTCTTCGCTCTCGGGATGGCTCTCGTCTTCGGACTTCTGGGCTACGTGGTGTCGACTCCCGAAGCGGCCGTGTCGGCGGCGTCGATCCCGTACCTCCCGCTGCTGATGCTCTCGTCGGGATTTGTTCCGGTCGAGGACTTCCCCGGTTGGCTGCAACCGTTCGTCGAGTGGCAACCGGTGACCGCCACGATCGATGCACTGCGAGCGCTCGCCGGCGACGGCGACATCGCCCGCGACGTCACCGTCGCCCTCGCCTGGTCGGTCGGACTGATCGTGGTGTTCGGGGCGATCGCCACCCGCCGTGTTCGGAGCGTCGCATGAGCACCGCCGTCGTCGACTCACCGATCGCCGCATCCTCTCCGGAACCCGCGTCGACCGCCACGGCCAACGCGGTGTTCGTCGGACGGTCGATCAGACGGTTCCTCCGCCGACCCGACTCGGTCGTCTTCACGGTCGCGTTCCCGCTGCTGCTCCTGCTCACGATGCTCGCCGTGTTCTCGTCGGCGGTCGAGGCGTTCGAGGACGCCGACTACGCCCAGCGCCTCGTGCCGGGACTCACGGTGTCCGGGGTGTTGTTCGGCTCGCTGGGGACCGCTGTCGGCTTCTGGAGCGATCTCGACACCGGCTTCATGGACCGGGTTCGCTCGCTGCCGGTGTCGCCAGCTGCGCCACTGGTCGGAACCGTGCTCGCCGAGGCGGTTCGCGCGCTCATGGCGGTCGTCGCGCTGGCGGCAGCCGGGTACGCCTTCGGGTTCCGGTTCGAGGCCGGAGTCGGACGCGCGATAGGCTACTTCGTCGCCGCGATGATCGGCGCGATGGCCTTCACGTGGATCGGCCTGTACGTGGCCACGATCGCCACCAGTCAGGAGTCGCTGTCGCCGCCGCTCAACGCGTTCTTCCTCGTGCTGCTGTTCTTCTCGGAGGGGCTCGTCCCCCTCGACGCCTACCCGGGCTGGGCGCAGCCGTTCGTCGAGGCGAACCCGGCGACGGCGTTCGTCACACTGCTCGACCGTTTGGCGAGAGGCGGCGACCTCGGGCGACCGATCCTCAACGCCGCTCTCTGGTCGATCGCGATCGTCGCCGTCTTCGGCACGCTTGCGGTCCGTCGCCTCGCAGTCGGTCGCTCGGCCGGCTGAGGTCCAGCGCCCGACGGCAGACGGCGGTTGCGGCCCCGGAGTACCGTGGGCGGATGGGGAGAGGGGTCACGCTCTTCCGTTGCGCCCTCGGTGCGAGTGTTGCCGGGCTGCTCGGCGCCTGCGGGGCGGACGCCGAGGACTCGACCGTGTTCGAAGAAGCCGGTTTCGTCATCGCACCGGGCGAGGAGTTCGGACTCGAGGCCGAGGTGGCCAGGCAGCGGGCCGCGCAGGAGGCTGCGGCCGCGTGCATGCGTGAGCAAGGCTGGCCGTACGTGCCGTGGAGCGGGTTCGAGCTGGTCGCCGAGTCGGCGTTCTCGGCGCCTCCGCTGGGCACGTCGGAGTTCGCTGCCGAGCGCGGCTACGGGTTGCTCATCGGTTTCCCCGAGTCGATTCTGACGCATCCGTCGGCGAAGCAGGATCCGAATCAGGTGTTCTTCGACGGGTTGTCCGACGAGGAGAAGTTCGCGTACAGCCAGACGAGGCTCGGCGCCGATGGCGGGGACGGGGTTCGCCGGGCGAGCGTGGACGAGGACCTCTACGACGAGGGAGGCTGCCTGGGGCGCGAGTTGCGACGTGATGGCGGCTACCAGCGTGGGAATCTCCTCGGCTCGTTGTTCGGGCCGTATCAACAGCTGCAGGACCAGGTGAACGCCGACGCCCGCCTGTTGGCCTACGACGAGGAATGGTCGCGGTGCATGGCCGAGTCGGGGTTCCGCTACGAGAGCAGCCCGGACGCGCGTGACGAGTTCCAGATGCGGTACGACGAGCTGTGGGCCTCGGTGTTCTTCCCGGCAACGGCGGTCCCGTCGGATGACGTCGCTGCGATGAGCGAGTCCGAACGGGCCGAGTTGTACGCGTTGCAACCGGAGTACGACCGCGAGCAGTGGCGTCGCTGGTTGGACGCCGAGATCGAGGTCGCGGTCGCAGACCTCGCATGCCAGGGTGACGATGCCCGGTACGACACGTTCTCCGAGGTGCTGGCCGAGTTCGAGGACCAGTTCATCGCGGACAACCAGGTGGTGTTCGACGAACTCGACGCCGTGTCCGGCTGACCATGCGCCGACGGGTCGTCCTCGCGGTCGCAGTCGTGGTGTTGGCGATCGTCGCGGCAGGTGTCGGGTGGTTGTTCGGGCGTCAGAGCGTGTCGCCTCAGGAGGCTGCGGCACGGGCGGAGCCACCCGAAGCGTCGCTGATCACCATCGCGGTCGAACGGAAGCAGCTCGTGAGCCAACTGGTGGTGCGAGGGGAGCTCGAGCCTGCGGGCCGAACCGAGCTCGCCGTCGCCGCACCGGCCGACGCGCTCGCCGTCGTGACCGCCCTCCCGGTCGAGGTCGACACCGAGATCAATCGGGGTGACGTCGTGATCGAGATCGCCGAACGTCCCGTGTTCGCGTGGTCGGGCCAGCTGCCTGCGTTCCGGTCGCTCCGGATCGACGCCCGCGGCGACGACGTCGTTCAGCTCGAGGACAACTTGTTGGCTGCGGGACTCATCGACCGGGCCGACGATCTTCTCGATCGGGCGACGGCGGACGCGATCGAGGTCGCGTATCGATCCGCCGGCTACGACGCCCCCGGCGCCGAGTCGGGTGTCGTGTTGCCGTTGAGCGAATTCGTGTTCGTTCCCGAACGTCCACGCGTCGTCGATGCCGTCCTGGTCGAGCGCGGGGATCTCGTGTCGGGGCCCGTCGTCCGCGTCGCGAGCTCCGAGTTGCAGGTCGTGTCGCAGATCGCCGGCGCCGATCGCAGCCTCGTC
>JBCCTP010000151.1:0-9716 GCA_039198505.1 Actinomycetota bacterium
ACAGACGCTGCTGCTGGCCACCGGAGAGACCCGATCCCGGCTTGTCGAGACGATCCTTCACCTCGTCCCACAGGTTCGCGCCGCGCAGCGACTTCTCGACCAGCGCCTCGGCGTCACCCTTCGACATCCGCTTCGAATTGAGCTTCTTACCGGCGAGCACGTTGTCGGCGATCGACATCGTCGGGAACGGGTTGGGGCGCTGGAACACCATGCCGATCTTCCGCCGCACCGCGACCGGGTCGACATCCTTGCCGTAGAGGTCCATTCCGTTGATGACGACCGACCCGTCGACATAGGCACCGTCGATCACCTCGTGCATCCGGTTGAGCGACCGGATGAACGTCGACTTCCCGCACCCCGACGGACCGATCAGCGCCGTGATCGACGTGGGGTAGATCGTCATCGACACGTCGCTGACGGCGAGGAAGTCGCCGTAGTAGATGTCGAGGTTCGACACGTCGATCCGGTTGCGGGTCTCACCCGACGGCACGTAGGCCTCGGTCCGTGCGGCGACCGATGCCAGATCGTCGGGACTTCCTTCTGCCTGCTCGGTCATCTGCTGAGTCCTCTGCTGAGTCGCCTGCTCAGCGGCGGTGCGGCTGGTGTCGGTCATCGTGCGGGCCCTTCGGGTGATGGGTGGTCGAGCGATCGGATCGGTCGATCTGGGTCAGACGGTAGGTGGGAAAGGACGGGAGGGCGAGAAGCGAGCGACCGTTCGATGCGATCACCGCTCTCCCTTCGGCTTGAGGATGGACGACAAGATGCGGGCGAGCGAGAACAGGATGCCGACGATCACCACGAGGGTGAGTGCGGCGGCCCAGGCCCGGTCCTGGCTCGCCTCGGGCGGCAGCGTCGGGAACTTGTACGAGTTGTACGAGAACACCGGGAGCGTTGCGATGCGTCCCTCGAAGGGATTCCAGTTCACGTCGGCGGTGATACCGACCGTGATGAGCAGCGGGGCGGTCTCGCCGACCACACGAGCGACGGCGAGCACGATGCCGGTGAGGATGCCCGACATCGCCGTCGGGAGCACCACCTTGGTGATGGTCCTCCACCGGGGAACGCCGAGGGCGTACGACGCCTCGCGGAGCTCGTTGGGCACGAGCCGCAGCATCTCCTCCGACGTTCGCACGACGACCGGGGTCATGAGCAGCGTCAGGGCCACGGCTCCGGCGAGGCCGGACGTGTGGCCCGGCCCGTCGATGAGCACGAACAGCGCGTACGCGAACAGGCCCGCCACGATGGACGGGATCCCGGTCATGACGTCGACCAGGCCGGTGACCATCTTCGCGAACCGGCCGTTGTTCGAGTACTCGACGAGGTAGATCGCCGTGAACAGGCCGAACGGGATGGAGAACACCGCCGTGAGGCCGGTGACGATCAGCGTGCCGATGATGGCGTGGTAGCCGCCGCCACCCTCGCCGACCACGCCGCGCATCGTGGTGGTGAAGAAGTCGAGGTCGAAGCGGTTGGACCCTCGCTCGACCACGGTCCAGATCACCGACACGAGTGGGAGCAGGACGATCAGGAACGCGGTGGTCATCACCGCGCGGGCCACCCGATCGGTCGCTTGGCGAGGTGACTCGACGATGCGGGAGATGATCGCCGTGCCGACGATGAACAGGACCATCGACACGACGATCCAGCGGGCCCAGTTGACGGACCCCGACGGGAGCCAGGTCAGCGCGGCGCCCGCGATGGAGCCGCCCACGATGGCGAGCATCGGCCAGCCGTCGAGGCTGCCGCTGCGCATGTCGACGCCGGCGGTGTCGAGCTCCGGGTCGGGGGTGATGCGTTCTTCGGTGAGGCTCATCCGTCTGCTCCCGAGAATCCGGCGCTGGCGATTCGGCGAGCGATCGCGTTCACGGCGAAGGTGATGATGAACAGAACCAGCCCGGTGGCGATGAGCCGGTCGACGGAGACGCCCGCCGCTTCGGGGAACTGGAGCGCGATGTTGGCGGCGATCGAGTTCGAGTTCGAGTTGGTGAGGACGTCCCAGAAGTAGCCGAACGACGGCGACAGGATGATGGCGACCGCCATCGTCTCGCCGAGCGCCCGTCCGAGGCCGAGCATGGCGCCGGAGATCACACCGGAGCGGCCGTAGGGGATGACTGCCTGGCGGATCATCTCCCAGCGGGTGGCTCCGAGGGCCAACGAGGCCTCCTCGTGCAGCCGGGGGGTTTGCATGAACACCTCGCGGGAGACCGCGGTGATGATGGGGAGCACCATCACGGCGAGCACGATCCCGACCGTCAACGTGGACCGTCCACTCGGCGAGAGCACCACGTCGGAACCGAAGAAGGGGAGGAAGCCGAGGTTGTCGCGCAGCCACGGCATCACGCTGTCGGCGAGGATCGGGGCGAGCACCGAGATGCCCCAGAGTCCGTAGACCACGCTGGGGATCGCAGCGAGCAGATCGATGAAGTAGCCGAGGGTCTGCGCGAGCCGCTTCGGTGCGTAGTGGCTCACGTACAGGGCCACGGCGATGGCGACCGGTGTGGCCAGCAGCAGTGCGATCGCCGAGATGTAGATCGTTCCGAAGAGGAACGGTCCGACGTACTCGAGGAAACCCTGGTCACCGTCGAAGTTCGACGGGTCGGCGGTGACGCCCTGGCGACCCTGGACGAACAGGAAGATCGCGACACAGGCGAGCGTGACGAGGATGAGCGAGGCGGCGCCGAACGACAGTCCGAAGAAGATCTTGTCGCCCGCCTTGCCGACCGGCTGATCGATCGTCGTGTCGGGTTGCTGGTCGGGTTCCGAGGATGGTGTCTCGGTGATCGTCACGAGCGAAGACTCCGGGTGATCAGGGGGAGGTTCTGGGCATGGACCTGACGATCCCGACAGCACCGGCGGGGGTCGCCCGCCGAGGCCGAGAGCCCGACGACGACGTGGCCGACACCGTACTCCAGGTGGAGAACGGCGCCGGCCACGATCGTCAGGGGGAGGTCAGGGGTGGAGGTGGATCCGAGTCCGATCGATCAGCCGGCGAGGCTGATGGCGTCGATCGAAGCGAGGATCTCCTCACGCACCTCGGGTGAGATCGGGGCCGAGCCGGCCGAGGCGCCCGAGGCCGCCTGACCTTCCTCGGAACCGATGTAGGTCATGAGCGCCTTGACCAGGTCGAGCTCTTCCTGGTTGTCGTACTCGAGGCAGACGATGTGGTAGCTGACGAGCGCGATCGGGTACGTGTCGGCCGAGTCGGGGTTGCGGTTCACGCTGATCGCGAAGTCGAACTCGGACTGACCGCCGGTGCGCTCCGACGCATCGACGATGCGGCCGGCAGCCTCGGGGCTGAACTCGACGAACTCGCCGGCCACGCCCACCGCAGCAGCGGGCAGGTCACCGATCTGCGAGGCATCGGCGTAGCCGATCGAACCGACACCAGCGCCGACGGCGGCGACGACACCGGAGGTGCCCTGTCCGCCTTCACCGCCACCCGGGCCGTCGATGTCCCACGGCTCGATGGCACCGAACGTCCAGATGTCGGGAGCGGTCTGCGCCATGTAGTCGGTGAAGTTCTCCGTGGTGCCGGAGTCATCGGAGCGGTGCACCGGGTTGACCGCCAGATCGGGGAACGTGAGGTCGGGGTTGACCTCGGCGAGTGCCGGATCGTTCCAGTTGGTGATCTGGTTGGCGAAGATGCCCGCGATCAGCTCGGGGGTCAGGTTGAGCTGGCCACCGAGGTCAGGGAGGTTGTACGGGATCGCGATCGGCGAGATGTAGTGCGGCAGGTTGATGGCACCCTGCTCACCCGGGCAGCGCTCGATCGAGGCGGCGAACTCCTCGTCGTCGAGAGCGGCGTCGGAGCCGGCGAACGACGTGGCGCCCTCGAGGAAGCGCTCACGACCGCCACCCGAGCCGATCGGGTCGTACTCGATGGTCGCATCGGGGTTCAGCTCCTGGAAGCCGACCTGCCACCCCTGCATCGCCGCAGCCTGCGACGACGCGCCGGCGCCGACGAGCGTGCCGGAGACGGTGGCGGGAGCCTCGGGCTCCTCCTCCTCCATGGCGTCGTCCTCGTCCTCCATCGGCTCCGAGGCCGAGGCGTCCTCTTCCTCGTCCATCGGCTCCGAGGCCGAGGCGTCCTCTTCCTCATCCATCGGCTCCGAGGCCGATGCCGAGTCGGAGGCGTCGTCCTCTGCCGGTGCCTCGGTCTCTTCGGTCTCCTCGTCGTCGCTTCCGCAGGCGGCGACGACGAGCGACAGGCTCGCGATGCCCGCGATGATGCGATGCTTCTTGTTCACGCTGAATCTCCTCACAGGGGGTCGGTGACGTGTTCACGGTGCGGCACCCGTCCGAGTGACGCGGTCGCGCACGCTAAGGAACCCAGGTGAACGCGTCGCCCGCTTGGGTGAACCAGGGGTGAACGCACGGCGCCGCCGAGGCGAACAAGCCGTCAGCGGGCCACCGGGGTGACCGCCGCACGCCCGATCCGGGGTCGATCAGGAGCCGGGACGGCCGGCGGTCTGCTGTTCGACCACCCAGTGGAAGAGCCGCTCCTGGGCGTGCGGCCGGAAGTCGTCGGTCGGCCCCATCCGACGCCAGTCGTTGTCGGCGCCCAGTTCCCAGCGCACGATGTCGTCCGCGAGGAGGAAGTCGAGCACTTGGTCGAGCCAGGCGATGTGACGCGGGTGGACGATCGGGGCGAGCACCTCGACACGACGGTTGAGGTTGCGTGGCATCAGGTCAGCGGAGCCGATGAGGTGCAGCGCGTCGGACTCGCCGGCGACGAGTCTCCGGCCGTCGACGAGGTTGCCGTGGGCGAACCGATAGATCCGGCTGTGCTCGAGATACCGCCCGAGGATGCTGCGAGCGTGGATGTTGTCGGACAGACCGGGAACCCCCGCCCGCACCGAACAGATCCCCCTCACGACGAGATCGACCCGCGCCCCTGCCGCCGACGCCGCGTACAACGCCTCGGCCATCTCGGGATCGTTGATCGAGTTGCACTTCAGGGTGATGTGCCCGTCGGAACCGAAGGTCGCCTCGTTCTCGATGAGGTCGAGCAGCTGGTTGCGGAGGTGCTTCGGCGCCACGAGCAACGTGCGATAGTCGACGGCCCGGCTGTAGCCCGTGAGGTGGTTGAACAGCCGCAGCGCGTCGTCGCCGATGTCGGGGTCGCAGGTGAAGTGGCCGATGTCCTCGTAGATCCGGGCGGTCTTCGCGTTGTAGTTGCCCGTTCCGACGTGGCAGTAGCGGCGGAGTTGGTCGCCGTCGTCGCGCACCACGAGGACGATCTTCGAGTGGGTCTTCAGCCCGACCATCCCGTACACCACGTGCACGCCGGCGCGTTCGAGCTGACGCGCCCACTGCACATTGGCGGCCTCGTCGAACCGAGCTTTCAGCTCGACGAGCACCGCCACCTGCTTGCCGCGCTCGGCGGCCCGGATGAGGCTGCGGATGACTGCGCTGTCGCCGTCGACGCGGTACAGCGTCATCTTGATCGATTGCACCTTGGGATCGACGGCCGCCTGCGCGATGAACTCTTCGACACTCGTCGAGAAGCTCTCGTACGGATGGTGGACGAGGATTCCCCGGTGCCGCATCACGTCGAAGATCGGCTTCTCGGAGTCCTCGGCCGCGGCGAGTCGTCCGGCGGTGACCGGGTCCCACGGCTCGTCCTTCAGGTCGGGACGATCGAGACCCATCAACTCCCAGAGACAGCTGAGATCGAGCGGGGCACGATGGTGCGTGACGTCGCCGTGCTCGAGATCGAGCTCCTTCACCAGCAGGTCGAGCAGCTCGGCACCGATGTCGTGCGCGACCTCGAGGCGGACCGGCGCGTTGAACCGTTGACGGCGGAGCTCCATCTCGACCGCTTCGAGCAGATCCTCGGCTTCTTCCTCTTCGAGCGTGAGGTCGGCGTTGCGGCTGACCCGGAACGTCGCCCATTCCTCGACGATCATGCCCGTGAACAGCGTGTCGAGCTTGGCGGCCATGAGCTGCTCGACCGGGAGAAAACGGCCGACGCCGACCTCGACCAGCCGGGGGAAGACGCGGGGCACCTTGAGGCGGGCGAAGCGGCGGTCGCCGGTCTCGGGGTCGGCCACGTTGACGGCGAGCGACAGCGCGAGATCGGAGATGTACGGGAACGGGTGCCCCGGATCGACCGCCAGCGGCGTGAGCACCGGGAAGACGCGCTCGTGGTACCAACCGTCGAGCTCGGCACGCTCGTCGGGGTCGAGATCGTCCCACGACACGATCTCGACACCCTCGGCAGCCAGCGCCGGCACGAGTTCGTCGACGAAGGTCCGGTCGAGACGTTCGACGAAGTCGGGGACGAGGGTCAGGATGTCGGCGAGCTGCTGCTGCGGGGTGCGGCCGTCGGCCGTGGGGCGGTCGATGCCCGCTTCGATCTGCTCTTTGAGCGCGGCCACGCGCACCTGGAAGAACTCGTCGAGGTTGGTCGACGCGATGGCGCAGAACTTCGCCCGCTCGAGCAGTGGGATGCCGGGCTCGCGAGCCAGCGCGAGGACCCGCTCGTTGAACTGGAGCCAGCTCAGTTCACGATTGAGGAACCGGTCGTCGACCCCCGACGGCGAGGGATCGACGGGTGCCGGCCAATCGTCGACGCCGGCCACGGCCGCTCAGTTCTCGGACGAGGAGTCGGCCGCGACCGACTCGGCGTCGGACCCGGCCGCCGTGGCGTCTGATCCGTCAGAGGCTGAATCGTCGGCCGCGTCACCCGCCGTGGGCTCGGCGCCGCTCTCGGCCACCTCGGTCGGGGCGACGTCGGGCTGGACCTCGGTGGGGATGCCGAGGTCCCACTCGATGGAGATGAGCTCGCGCTCCGCGTCGCGGACGATCCGCTCACGGTTGCGTCGGAACTGCGGGTCCTCTCGCGGGAGCAGCACGAGGCGGGCGAGGACTCGAGCGCGGAATTCGTCGAGCACCTGGCGGTCGCCCCAGTCACCGTACACCTCCCAGTGGGGTGAGACCGGGCCCAGATAGACGATGCGTGCGTGCGCTCGCGGCGCCGCGGATTCCTCGACGTCGGTCATCTGGCGGACTCTACCGACTCACGTCCCGAGGGGTGGCGGGCGGCCCCGACGACCACGGGCCGCAGGCTCTCACCCTCCGGAGTGGCGAAGAGATGACGGTTGGGTTACGATCGACATTCGAACCGGTGACACGGACGTACCGCCAGCAGAGACACCACTTCCCCGCACCTCCCGACGTGCCCCACGTCAACGGTGTGTGTGAGCCAGGTGTGAATCCGCGAAACAGACAGACAAACGGGAACCACGACCACTCCACGAGCGTCAGACTGATCGGACGACACGACGCTCGTCCGCACACCCCCCTCCGCCCACCGAAAGGCCGACCACGATGATCAAGCGATCGAAGCGCTCCCCTCGTTCCACCGAGGGTCGCGGCGAGAACGCCGTCGGACTCGGTGACGACGTCGTCGCCCGGCTCAACGGCCGACCCGACGAGCTGGTCGCCACCCCCGACCCCGACCCCGACTCCGAGACGGCCTGGATGGCGGACGGCAAGTGCCGCCTCCACCCGCCGGCCACGTTCTTCCCCAGCGACGGCGTCGGTGTCGACAAGGCCCGCAAGATCTGCCGCGGGTGCCCCGTGCTGTCCCGCTGCCTCGAGTACGCGCTCGACGAGCGCATCGATCACGGCGTCTGGGGCGGATGCAGCGAGCGCGAACGCCGCCGCATCCTCAAGACACGCCGCAGCGACGAGCTGGCCGCCGCTCGCTCGAACTGATCGGCGCGGGCGCGTCGGCGTCAGCCGTCGAGTGAATAGACGCGCGTCGCTGTCCCGCGGAACAGGGCGTCGCGTTCCGACTCGGAGTACTGCGCGGCGAGCTTCTGCATCGCGTTCCAGTACACGGTGTAGGACAGGCTGAATCGGTCGACCGGGAAGTTCGACTCGAACATGCACCGCTCGGGCCCGAACGACTCGATCGTGTGCTCGTACCACCGACGCTGTGCGTCGAGGAGCTGGTCCGAAGTGGGCGGGCTCTCCGCCGCGTCGAATCCGAACCCGTTGTCGAGCATCGCCAGTCCGCCGAGCTTGGCGACCGTGTTCGGCAACGCGGCGATCTCCGAGATGTCGTGGCGCCAGGTCTCGAAGATCTCGTCGTGACGCCCGGAGTACGACCCCACTCCGACCGGGGTGCCGAAGTGGTCGAGGACCATCGTCGTCTCGGGCGCGGCTCGGGCGAGATCGAGGAAGTCCCGGTTCTGATAGTGGAAGTGCCACGAGTCGTAGGTGAGGCCGCGCTCGCCGAGCCGTCGGACTCCCGCCTGGAACGCGGGGTCGTGAGCCTTGCCCTCGGCGTTCACCCCCGGGATCCGGTGAGCCTCGGGTTCCTCCGATCGGGCGAGTGCGTCGCGGACTCCCCGGAACCGACCGCCCGACGCCTCGGCGTGGGCGTCGAGCACCTGGTCGAGACGGTCGGTGTCGCTCAGGTCGGCCGATGCCACGACGCCGAGGATCGGTGGTGCCTCGACGTGGCGGCGGGCGAGCTCGTCGGCGGCCGCTGCGACGAACTCGGTCTCGCCGACGGAACACAGATGATCGGGTCGGTCGGCGTGGTAGCCGGCGCCACACTCGATGAAGACGGTGCCGACGATCCGGTGCCCACCGACGAGGTCGGCGGCGAGTTCATCGACCCCGTAGAACAGCGGACCTTCTGGCGGCCACAGGTGGTGGTGCGGATCGACGATCGGCTGGTCGGCGTCGACCGGATCCTCGTTCACGCGATCGAGCCAGGCCTGGTCTCCGGCATGCATGCCCGGACGCTACGAGTTGCGACGTGGGGCGAGCGGACCGGACCGCGACCGGCTCGTGGGCGACGACGCCGCCTCTGGGCTCAGGCGGAGGTGTTGTCGGGCGACTCGGAGTCCTGGCGTGCCTCGTCGAGGCCGTCCTTGAACTCCTTCTGCGCCTTGCCCAGGTTGCGAGCGAGCTTCGGCACCTGCGAGCTGCCGAAGAGCAACAGGATCACCACCACGACGATGATCGCTTCGTTGCCACCGAGAAATGCGAACATCTGGTCAGGCTACCGCAGCGGCACGGGCACGCGGGCCGCGCGGACGGTGCCGCACGGCGTGGGTCAGGCGCCGACGGATGCCCGGGCGACCTGGGCCCGCTGACGGCGGATGCGGCGACGCTCCCGCTCGGAGAGCCCGCCCCAGATGCCGAACTTCTCGCCGTTCTGCAGTGCGAACTCGAGGCAGTCGTGGCGCACCTCGCAGCCACGGCAGACCTCCTTCGCCTCCCGCGTGGACGCGCCACGCTCGGGGAAGAACAGGTCGGGGTCGACACCGAGGCAGTTGGCGCGATCGTGCCAGTCGGCCTCGGGCTCGACGGGGGTGGCGCTGATCGTGATGCTCGTCGTGGTGATGAACTGCATGGGGTGGTCTCCTGGCGGTCGACGTGCGTCATCCACAGGGGATGTCGTCGAAATGCTTGACCTCGGCCTTCCGACGATGTAGTTACGCTGATGTCATTCAACCATGGGGTGACAGAAATCGCAAGATCGGCGCGAGTTTGTCGGGATTCCGCGATTCGTGCGGCGCACGCCGATGGTCAGACGCTCGGGCGATGTCACCCGCGGCGAGGGAAGCGCCAGCGACGAGCCGCACGCGTCGCGAGGAGAACCGCAGGGCCGACGAGCGAGCCATCAAGACGGGAAGCGCCAGCGACGAGCCGCACGCGTCGCGAGGAGAACCGCAGGGCCGACGAGCGGCGCC
>JBCCTP010000152.1:0-9580 GCA_039198505.1 Actinomycetota bacterium
CGCTCACCGCCGACCAGATCGACGACTTCGCGACCGACGGCTTCCTCGTCATCGATCGAATCGTCGAGGACGAGGCCGTGGCCGAGCTGCGCACGGCCTACCAGCGTCTCCTCGACGACCCCGGGATCGCCGCAGGTGACCGTCAACTCGGAGGCATCACCCGACAGATCATGATGCCGTCGCTCGCGGATACGGACTTCGACGAGAACGAGGTGGTGGACGCCGTCGCCGACGTCGCGGAGCAGATCATCGGCGGGCCGGTCGTCCGCCTGTTCGACATGCTCATCTACAAGGGCCCCGGGCATCCGCACGAGACGCCGTGGCACCAGGACATGGCGTACGCCCAGATGCCGTTCGCCCCCGCCGGCACCTTCACCGCGGCGCCGTTGCTCCAGTTCTGGGTCGCGCTCGACGACGCGGACGCCGAGAACGGCTGCATGCACTTCATCCCCGGCCAGCACGAGCGACCTCTGCTCGAACACGTCGTGGCATCGGGCGAACCCGACGACGACGGTCGTCTCCTCGCCATCCGCGATCCCGACTCAGCACTCGACATGGACCAGGTGGTCCCCGCGCCGCTCGCGTCCGGAGGGTGCACGGTCCACGCGTACGGGACACCGCACTTCACCCCGCCGAACCGCTCGGCCACTCGCCCGCGTCGCGCCTACATCCTGAACTTCATGGCGACGGACGAACCGGGATGATCACCGTCTTCTCCCGCTCTCGTCACCAGATGCCGATCATGCGGCCCGACAGCGCCACGACCGACACGATCAACACCGGCTTGACGATCTTCTCGCCGCGCGTTGCGGCAGCTCGGGCACCGAGGTAGCCGCCGATCCCCGAGCCGACCGACAGGACGAGGGCGGGCAGCCACTCGACCTGGCCCTTCGCGATGAACACGGGGAGCGCCACGATCGCCGTGACCAGGATGACGAGGAGCGTCTTGATCGCATTGCCCACGACGAGATCGAAGCCCGCCCGGGTCAGCACCAGGAGCAGCAGGATGCCGACGCCGGCCTGGATCGCGCCGGCGTAGAAGCCGACGGCGAAGAAGACGGCGGTGACCGCCGGCCACGACCAGGTCGTGGATCCCGCGTCGGTCTTCGGCTTCCAGAGGGCGAGCACCAGGAGCGGGATCATGAGCAACCCGAAGACGCGCTCGAACAGGTCGTCGTCGATCGACGACACGACGAGAGCTCCCGCCAGGCCGCCGGCGAGCGCGGGAGGCGCCATGCGTGCGGTCTCCCGGTAGGGCCGGACGCCGCCCTGGTGGTACCCGACACCCGACGCGACGGTCTGGATCAGCACGGCGACGCGGTTCGTCCCGTTTGCGTCGAGCCCGGACACGCCGGCCAGCGACAGCAGCGGGACGGTCAGCAGCGACCCGCCACCGGCCATGGCGTTCACGACCCCGGCGACGACGCCCCCGACGAAGATGATCAGTCCGTCGAGCAGACTCATGACTCGTCGGGCACCAGCGCCGAGCGTTCGGCATCGCAGAGGTACGTCGCCGGCTGCTGCTCGAGTGCTTCTCGGATCTCGGACGCCTCGACGGCGAACGCGACGTCGGCCCGGTCATCGGACCGGGCGAACACGAGTCCGCCGAGCCGCCCTTCGGCGTCGTACACACCTGCGCCGCTGTCGCCGTCTGCCGTGACGCCCATCAGCTCGTACCCGTCGCGTTCGACGCGCTCACCGAGACGGCGGCCGTCGATGTCGATCCGAACGGGGCGTGAGACGACGAGGTCGACCGTGCCCGACTCCGACGCCCCGATCAGTCGGACCGTCTGGTCCCGTACGAAGCGGGACAACTCGACCGGGCTCTGCGGATCCACGTCCGAGCCATCGGGAACGTCGAGGACGGCGATGTCGGCGTCGAGATCGAGAACGGCCACGTCGGCCGGTCGGTCGACCGATCGGGCCCGCACGGAGACCTCGCGAGAGTCGGCCACGACGTGAGCGGCCGTCACCACGACTCCCGGCGACACGATCACACCGGACCCCTCTCTCGACGACGCGTCGCCGCAGGGCCGCGTCGAGACGACCACGGCGCGTTCCTCCGGCGCGACACGTTTGCGCTCGACCTGGTGCGGTCCGAACGCGGCGGTCGATCGCGACGGGCCGTCGTCGCCGCAGGCCACCGTCACGGACCCGACCATCAGCACCACGACGACCGATCGGCAGACGGCGAGGCGTCGCATCCAGCAGCGTCGCTCACCGAGCGTCAGCGAGCACGGTCATCGCCCGTCGGCCAACGCCGTCATCGCACGCTGCGACCGCTTCGGCACCGTGAAGCGCTCCCCCGCCACCACCCAGTCGGTGAGCACGAAGTTCGACGACACCATCTCGATCTCGTCGCCCGGGTCGAGCGGGCCGATCACTCTCGTCGCCACCTGGCGGACACGCCCACCGCGCATCATGATCGGGCCACCATCCGTGTCGGCGAGGACGCGCTGGTCGGTTCCGACGACGGCCACGATGAGTCCCGCGGCGAGCGAGATCATCACGCGCGTGCTCGCCGAGCCGTACCCCGCGAGGGTGAGCCCGGCGAGCACCACGGCCACCGCCACGACGACGGCGCCGATCATCCACGGCGTGCGTCGCCACATGAACACCGCGTCGCGCACGACGGCGTCGGGCAGGAGGCGGGCGACCGAGCGGAGCAACACGTTGCGCCGCATCAGCCGAGACCCGCGCTCTGCCCGTCGGACGCCGCCGGCGCGCGCCGGCTCAGATGTCGGTCTGCTGGTTGAGGAACGACTTCTCGGCGAGGCTGTGCCACGCCGACACGTCGTCGCGGAACTGGCGCCATGGGCCGAGGATCTCACCGAATGTCGGGTTCGTCGCTGCAATGCCGTCGAGGACCGACTCGGTCTCGGTCTTGAACGCCGCCATGATCTCGTCGGAGAACGGCACGATCGTGGCGAACTCCTGGATCGTCTTGAGGTCCTGGGAGTTCAACACGTCGTACTGGGCGACCGTCGTGGCGTGGGCGTAGGCCGCCGCCATTTCGATCGCCACCTGGTACTCCTCGGGCAGCTCGTTGAACAGCGTAAGCGGGAACTGCACCTCGAGTGTGGTGCCCGGCTCCCACCAACCCGGGTGGTAGTAGAAGAGGTCGCCGTCGAACTGGTCGAGGCCGAGGATGAGGTCGTCGGTGGGCCCGACGAACTCGGCCGCGTCGATGGCGCCCGTCTCGATCGCCTGGAGGATCTCGCCGCCGGCGATCGACACCTGCTCACCGCCGAGGTTCACGAGCACCTGACCGGCGATGCCGGGGATGCGCATCGTGAGACCCTGCAGGTCGTCGACGGTGTTGATCTCCTGTGAGAACCAGCCGCCCATCTGGCAGCCGGTCCCGCCGGCCGGGAACGTGATGATCCCGTGCTCCTCGGCATAGAAGTCGTTGAGGATCTCGAGGCCCCCACCTTGGTACAGCCAGGCGTTGTGTTGGCGCTGCGTGAGACCGAACGGCACGGCGGTGCCGAACTGCTGCACTTCGTTGAGACCCGTGTAGTAATACGACGCCGTGTGACCCGACTCGGCGCCGCCGTCGCGGACCGTCGGGAGCACCTCGAGGCCGCCGACGATCTCGCCCGCCGGTCGCGGGTTGATCACGAAGCGGCCACCGGTGAGGCGTGACACCTGTTCCGCGAAGGTGTTGGCCGAGCCGAAGAGAGTGACGAGGCCGGCCGGCCACGACGTCGCCATCTCCCACTCGATCTCGGGCCCCTCCTGGCTGAGGCTGACGTCCTCCTGCTCGTCGGCCGGGGTCGTGTCGTCTCCCCCGGCGGCGACGCTGTCGCCGGAGCCGCCATCCTCGTCGTCGTCGCTCGAACACGCGTTGAGAACGCCGAGCGCGCCGGCGAGCCCGGCGACGCCGAAGCTCTTCTTCAGGAAGTCGCGTCGGTCGGCACCGACTCGTGACGTGAGTACCTCGTCGAAGGTCTCCTCGTACTTCTCTTCGATGGTCATGGGTCCCCCTCGGGTGGTGATGGATCTGGTGCTGGTGGTGGTGGTTGGTGTGTCGGTGGTCGGGCTGTCGTGGTCGGAGTGGTCGATGGACGGGCGCGCTTCGCTAGCCGAAGACGTCGATCGAGAACTCGGTGATCTGCGGCGCCACCATGAGCACGACCAGGGCGACGCCCTGGAGCGCCATGAACGGAAGCGCTCCCTTGTGGATCGACGCGGTCTTCACCTCGGGTGGTGCAACGCTCTGCAGGTAGAAGAGCGAGAACCCCACGGGCGGTGAGATGAACGCCATGTTGAGGTTCACCGCCATCAGCACGGCGAACCAGACGAACTCGTCGACCGAGAAGCCGAGCTCTTGCATCGCCGGCACGAAGATCGGTACGACGATGAAGGTGATCTCGAGGAACTCGAGATTGATGCCGAGCAGGAACAGGGCGATCATCGCCACGATCACGAAGCCCCACTTGCCGCCGCCGATCGACGTCAGCCACTCGGAGGTCTGGTCGGAGCCGCCGAGCTGGAAGAACATCAGCGAGAAGAACGTCGACGCGAACAGCAGCGTCATGACGAGCACGACGATGTTGGCGGTCGACTCCCCCGCCTGCTTCAGCTCGGACCAACCGAGGCGCCACCTCGGCTCGACGTGCTCGGCACCTTCTCGACGCAGCAGCCGGTCGAAGAGCCAGTTCGTCCCGGTGAGGATGAGGGCGCCGAACACTCCGACGGCGCCCGATTCGGACGGCGTGGCGATCCCGCCGAAGATCGACGCGAGCACGCCGATGATGAGGAGCAGGATCGGGACGACCGACACCATCACCTCGGCGGCGAGCATCTTCGTCACGCTGAGGATCGCCGTGACGATGACGAACGTGCCGACCGCGAAGATGATCGCCGTGCGCCCGCTCGCGAGGAGCATGGTGAGGAACATCATCACCGACAGCACGAAGGCGATCTGGACCTTCGCGATCATCGACGGATTGCCGGGGAGGGTGCGCTGTTCGACCGGCATCGCCGGCCCGACCTCGGGCTTCACGTACGAGATGATCAGCACGTACGCGATGTACAGACTCGACAGCAGCAACCCGGGGAGCAGAGCGCCGGCGAACAGGTTGAGGATGCCGATGCCGAGCTGCTGGGCGAGCAGGATCAGCACGATCGACGGTGGCAGCAGCTGAGCGAGCGTGCCCGACGCGGTGATCACCCCCGTGGCGAGCTTGTGGTCGTATCCGAGCCGCACCATCGCGGGAAGCGACAGGAGGCCCATCACGATCACGGTTGCGGCGACCACTCCGGTCGCCGCCGCGAGGAGCGTGCCGACGATGACGACGGCGCCGGCGACGCCACCGCGGAGACCGCCCATGAGCATGCCGATCGCCGTGAGGAGCCGCTCGGCCAGTCCCGACCGCTCGAGGATGGCACCCATCAGCACGAACAGCGGCACCGCCAGCAGCGTCTGGTCGTTGATCGCGCCGAACCATCGCTGTGGAAGGGCGTTGAGCGTGGTCGGGTCGAACGTGTCGGTGAGATCGCCGATGAAGGCGAACGCCAACGCCGTGGCGGCGAACGAGAACGCGACGTTGTACCCGCTCAGGATCATCGCCATGAAGACGACGAACATGAGGAGCGACAGGAAGACCCCGGTCTCGAGACCGAGGATTCCGACGACGACGGAGAACATGATGATCGCCCCCGTCACTCGATCCGCTGTGGGGCGTCGGTCGTCCGGATCTCGCCGTACTCGTCCTTGCCCATCATGACGAAGCCGGTCTTGATCAGCTCGGCGATCGTCTGCAGCGCGAGGAGGCAGAAGGCGACGAGGATCATCGCCTTGATCGGGCCGATCGGCAGCGCCCCTGCGTCGGTCGACTGCTCCCAGGTCCGCCAGACGGCGGCGCCCTCGGGCCACTCGCCGTTGAAGCGACGTCCGAGCGAGGTTGCCGCGTAGGGCTGCAGGATCCGGATGGCCATCCACGTGAACGGCAGGAGCAGGAGCGCGTGGAGCGTGAAGTCGAGGTACGCCTTCGTGCGGTCGCTGAACTTCGCCCACCAGAAGTCGATGCGCGGGTTGACGCCGTCGCGCATGCCGTAGTTGATGCCGAGGAGGAACATCAGCGCGAACGACTGGGCCGCCAGGCTCACGACCTCGGCGAGGTAGATGTCGCGCTCGGTGAGATCGTTTCCGTAGCGGGTGACGACGTTGAACAGCTGGAAGACCATGACCGCCCAGGCGAGGATCCAGGCGATGGTCTTGGTGACGGTGGCGATCTTCTCGATGCCGAGGCGGATTCCGTGCAGTGCGATCGGTCGGATCGACAGCAGCACCGTGGCGACGAAGAACAGCCAGAGCCCCCACCCGAAGTTCCCGATCAGGTAGTCGGTCTCGATCACGGTCGAGCAGATCAGCGCCACGATCAGGACGCCGCCGGCGACCCAGCCGAGCGGGTGGACACCGAGGTAGGTCCATCCCGGCGACGCCTCGACGGTGCCTTCACCTTCGAAGATGGGCGCCTTACCGTGCCCGTCGGCGACCTCGTCGACCCGGTCGTGCAGACGCGGCTCGGGACCCAGATGGTCGAGCAGATGGTCCACCTCGTCTTCGACGTCGTCGATATCGTCGAAGACCGGCTGGTCCGGTGTGTCCTTGCCCAATGGAATCCCCCCGGCGTCCCCCGACGCCGAGGCGAACGGTACGGGCCGGTCGCGCGTCACATCAAGGATCTGCGGGGCCGGTTCGGTCGACGGTGAGACGACCGCCACATGGCGACCGCTCAGCGGCGAAATCGACCGCTCAGCGGTCGGGTGTGGTCAGACCCGTCCGCCGAGATGGTCCTGGAGCAGCCGGGTGTAGCGGCGACTGACCGGGTAGTCGGTGCCCCCGATGTCGACGGTGCGGCGCCCGTCGACGTTGCGGACACCTCGGATCGCGCTGGCCCGGACGAGATAGCTGCGGTGGATCCGCACGAAGCCGCATCCGGACCACGCGCTGGTCAACGACGAGATCGACTCGCGCACGAGGAATGCGTCGTCGGCCGTGTGGGCCCGGACGTAGTCGCCCGCGGCCTCGATCAGCAGGACGTCGTCGCGGGCGATGACGAACGAGTCGTTCCCTCGCCGTCCGGAGAGACGGGCCAGAGCGGCTGGCGCAGTGGTGCTCGGTGCTCCATCGTTCGACGTGTCGAGCGCGTCGGCCTGCGACGTGCGGAGTTGCATCCGGCGGATCGTCTCGTCGAGCCGACCCTGGTCGACCGGCTTGCGGAGGTAGTCGCACACGTCGAGATCGAAGGCGTCGATCGCGTAATCGTCGTAGGCGGTGACGAAGGCGACGACCGGTGGCTTCTTGAAGTTCCGGATCACCTTCACCAACTCGACCCCGTCGAACGCCGGCATCTGGATGTCGACGAAGAGCGCGTTGACGTCGTCTCGGTCGCCGAACACCCGGAGTGCGTCGTGTCCGCTCTCGGCGGTGACGACTTCGTCGATGCCCTCGCTCTGGCGGAGCAGCCATGCGAGGTCGTCTCGCGCCAGTGGCTCGTCGTCGACGACGAGCACTTTCAACCGGGTCACGGTCGCGACGGTAGTGCGCGCTCCACGAGCCCGACGGCGCCGCGTACCATCGCACGACTGTGGGGGATCCGATGGGGGGACCGACCCGCGACGACCGTGCGCGGCGTCGCGTCGTGTTGCACCCGACCACCGCGCGGGCACGACGACTCGATCGCGCCCGCAGCTTCGGCGGGCACGTCCGCGGCTACACGGTCGACACCGACGACGTCCTCGAGCTGATGCGACGCCAGCGGCGCACCGCCGTGCGCTACCTGATCGCGATCGTCGTTCCCCTGGTCGCGTTCGCACTCGTGCTCGACCAGGTGCCGGCGCTGTCGTCGTGGCGGCCGTTCGGCCTGCTCCCGCTGCCCTGGCTCGTCCTCGGACCCGCCGGTCTCTTCACGAT
This sequence comes from Actinomycetota bacterium, assembly GCA_039198505.1. Taxonomy (GTDB): domain Bacteria; phylum Actinomycetota; class Acidimicrobiia; order Acidimicrobiales; family Ilumatobacteraceae; genus Ilumatobacter_A. The sequence goes on from JBCCTP010000152.1 coordinate 7,925, forward strand.
CGTCGCCCTTGCGTACTTCCACGAACGCGATGCGCAACGGATCGAAGACGAGTGGGCGGCGTCGCATCCCGACGAGGCGCGGCGATGACCGCCACCCTGTCCGCGACATCGACGGAGAACCTGCCGGCGGCCGCGGTGGTCGCCGTCACGGTCCTCACGCTGGTGCTCGGTTCGTTCGGGCTCCGCTACGCACGGACGACGTCGAACTTCTTCGTCGCCTCACGAGCGATCCATCCGCGCTGGAACGCGTTCGCCGTGTGCGGTGAAGCGATGTCGGCGGCCAGCTTCCTCGGAGTTCCGGCGCTCGTGCTGGTCTTCGGCGTCGACATGCTGTGGGCGCTCGTCGGGTGGACGATCGGGTTCCTCCTGCTGTCACTGTTCATCGCCGCGCCGCTTCGTCGGTTCGGCTCGTACACGATCCCCGAGTTCGTCGAGGGCCGTCTCGACGCTCCGCGTCTCCGGCCGATCGTCGCCGCGCTCGTGTTCGTGTCGAGCTGGTTCTTCCTCCTCGCCCAGCTCAAGGGTGCCGGCGTCGTCGTCCGCGAGTTGGTCGGTACCCCGTACTGGGTCGGCGTGGTCGCCGTCGGAGTCCTGGTGGCGGCGAACCTGAGCGCAGGCGGAATGCGCGGGATCACCTTCGTCCAGGGATTCCAGTTCTTCTTCATCTTCCTCGGGATCCTCGTGCCGTTCGTGTTCATCGCCGGCACGTGGCTCGGCGACGACGGCAACGGGCTCGCCGATAGCGAGTTCCCGACATTCGACGAGACCACCGAGGTGGTGTACGAGCGGGACGTCATGATCGCGGTCGCCGTCGACGTGACCGTCGAGGCGGACGCTCGGATCGACGGGGTCGCGGTCGACGGTCCGGTCCGGCTCGAGGTGGGCGATCACGACATCACCGCGGGTTCCGAGCTCGTGTGGCCCGCCGGGAGCCGGGCACCGCACGCGGCCGGGATCGATCCGATGACGGGTGAGGAGTGGGCCGAGCCGCTCGGTTCGTCGAGCATCGGCGGTGGCCATCCGCTCTACTTCTCGATCGCCATCCTCCTGGCGAACATGTTCGGGATCATGGGGCTCCCGCACATCGTGTCGCGCTTCTACACGAACCCGACCGGGCGGGAGGCCCGCCGCACGAACGTGTGGGTGCTCGCATTGATCGCGCCCTACTACGCCATGCTCCCGCTCTTCGGTGCGGTCGGCCGGAGTGAGGCGCCGGAGCTGCTCGGGAACGGAGCGACCGACTCGGCCACGGTCGTCGCGGTCGACCGCGTGTTCGACGGCATCGGCAGTGACGTGCTCACGTCCTTCGTCGCTGCCGGCGCGTCGGCGGCGTTCCTCTCGACCGCGTCGGGTCTGCTCATCGCGATGGCCGGTGCCGTCAGCCACGACGTCCTGAAGGCCGGTGTCCCTCAGTTCCGCGCCGCGGTGTGGGTGGGTGCGGCGGTGTCGATCGGTGCCGGTCTTCTGGTCGAGTCGTTCGACATCAATGTCCTGATCGGTTGGTCCACCTCGATCGCGGCGTCGTCGATCTGTCCGCTCCTCGTGCTCGGCGTGTGGTGGCCCGGATTCACCCGGCGCGGAGCCTTCGCCGTCGCTGTGATCGGCGGTGGTCTGTCGACCGTCGCGGCTCTGCTGTCGATGCTCCGTGTCGTCGAG
>JBCCTP010000153.1:0-9574 GCA_039198505.1 Actinomycetota bacterium
CCTCGCGATGGCATGCGGATCGAGCGCCGAGGACACCACATCGAACGAGGACACCGCATCGAACGCGGCGGAGGACGGCGCCGCCGTCGAGGACGAAAGTGTGCAGGCGGACACGACCCAACCGACGGATGCGCCCACGGTACCTGTGACCGCGGCATCGCCACCGCCGTCGACCACCGACGAGCAGGTGACGACGACCACCGCTCCCCCGCCGGCCACGACGGCCGCATCGGCGCCCGTCGACACCGTCGATCTCGGCCCGGCACCGGGTTGTCGACGGCTCACCGACTTCGATGCCGATCTCGGCGACTGGCTGATCGTGAACGACGGCGTGATGGGTGGTCGGTCGGAGGGGTTCGTCGACGTCGACGCCTCGGTGATGCGGTTCGACGGCACGATCGTGACCGCCGGCGGAGGCTTCACCTCGGTCCGCCGGCGACTCGACGGCGGCGAGCTCTCGGGCACGACGCGGGTGGAGATGCGGATCCGAGCCGACGATCGGCGGTACGCCGTGATCCTCGAGAGCGACGAACGCGTCGACGGGCGATCGGTGTCCTATCGAGCCCAACTCGACCCGCTCGTCATCGACGACGACGGATTCGCCGTCGTCTCGGCGGCATATGCGGACATGGACACGTCGATCTTCGGCTTCAGAGTGGAGGCGGCGCCGTTCGACGCGGAGGCCGGTCGTGAGATCGGGATCATCATCTCCGACGGGATCGACGGCGACTTCACGCTCGACGTCGACTGGGTCGACGTCTGCGCCGACTGAGGTCGCTCAGGCTCGACTGCGACACCGGTCAGCCCGGCGGTGACGGCGATGTCGATGGTGACGGCGGGTCGCCGACCAGCACACGGACCTCGTCCAGCGTCTTGCGACGCAGGTCCGGGACCAGGACGTCGTCGAGTGCGCGGCCGACCGGGAACAGCACGAACGGTCGCTCGTTCTCGGGCCGATCGAGCACCTGGGTGAGGAACGCCATCGGGCTGGGAGTGTGGGTGAGCGTCGACAGTCCCATCCGGTGCAGTGCGGCGATGAAGAAGCCGGCGGCGATCCCGCAGCTCTCCTTGACGTAGTAATGGTGGCGACGTGAGCCGTCGTCGTTCACGCCGTACCGCTGCTCGAACAGCACCACGATCCACGGCGCGACCTCGAGGAACTCCTTGTGATGATCGGTCCCGAGAGGAGCCAGCGCCGACTGCCACTCGTCGTTCATCCGGTGGTCGAGGTAGTTCTGCCGTTCCTCCTCCTCTGCCGCCTCGCGGATCCGTCGCTTCACGTCCGGATCACCGGTGACCACCCACGTCCACGGCTGCATGTGGGCGCCCGACGGTGCCGTCGACGCGGTCGCGATCGCTTGATCGATCACGTCGAGCGGCACGGGTTCGGGCGAGATCATCCGCACCGATCGCCGCCGGGCGAGGTCGTCGTGGAAGTCGGCACCGATGGTCCGCATCTCGTCGATCGACCGCTGTACCGGGTCGAGCGGGACGAACGGATGTGCCGCAGCGAGTGCGGGAGCGGGATACGGGAACTCGTACGGGGACTCGTCTGGAGGCCGTTCCGATGCAGGTGATGACCCGGTCACTCGACCATCTTGGTCCCATGACCCGCACCAACACCCGAGTCGTCCTCTCGGAGCGTCCCGACGGCGCCGCCAGGCCCGACCACTTCTCGTTGGAGACCGAGGAGCTCGCCGATCTCGAACCGGAGCAGGTGCGCGTGCAGGTCGAGTTCGTGTCGATCGACGCAGCGATGCGCACGCGTTTGCACGGGACCGGGTTCCACAGTCAGGTGCCGGTCGGCGAGACGATCCTCACCCACGGGGTCGGGCGGGTGATCGAGTCGACGGCCGAGGGGTGGGAGGTCGGTGACGCGGTGCGAGGACGCTTGAACGCGCAGACGATCGCCACCGTTCCGCCGAAGGCGCTGGAGAAGATCGACGACTCCGTCGCGTCCATCTCGGCGTACCTCGGTGCACTCGGCGGATCGAGCGGTGTGACCGCCTGGATCGGCCTCCGCTGTGTGGCGAAGCCACAGCCGGGTGACGTGTTCGTGGTGTCGGCAGCGGCCGGCGCCGTGGGATCGGTGGCGGGCCAGATCGCCAAGATCGACGGCGCGCGCACGATCGGGATCGCCGGAGGGCCCGAGAAGTGCGAACACGTCGTCGACGTCCTCGGGTACGACCATGCGATCGACTACAAGAACGAGGACGTGACCGAACGGCTGCGGGAACTCGCACCCGACGGCGTCAACGGCTTCTTCGACAACGTCGGTGGCGACGTCCTCGATGCCGTGCTCGATCACCTGGCACTGCGCGCCAAGGTCACGATCTGCGGAGCGATCTCCCAGTACGACGACATGAACGACATCACCGGGCCGTCGATGTATCTGCGGCTCGCGGAGCGTCAGTCGTCGATGGAGGGCTTCGCCTACTTCCACTTCCCCGAGTACTTCGACGACGCGATGACCGACCTCGCCCGGTGGCTCGCCGACGGGTCACTCGTGGTGCCCGAGCACGTCCTGGAGGGCGTCGAGTCGTTCCCCGACGCCCTCCAGGTGATGTTCACCGGTGGCAACACCGGCAAGCTGCTCGTGAAGATGAGCTGACGCCGGTCGCGTCTCAGCCGATCAACGCCTCCCCGATGGCGGCCACGTGCTCGTGGTCGGTGCCGCAGCAACCGCCGACGAGGTGCAGGCTCGGCAGACTCCGGCGGAGCTCGACGTAGTCGTTCGCGAGCTCGGCGGGGTCCCCCCGATCGAGCTCCGGCGCCGCATCGAGTTCCTCGTGGCTCGCCCGAGAGGCGTTGGCCCGGATCGCGCCGATCCGACGGCACCACTCGGCCGAGCCGTCGAGCACGGCCGAGAAGTGCGACGGATGCGCGCAGTTGACCATGAAGAACGTCGCCACGCCTCCGGTCTCGGCGTCGACCTGCGCGATCGCGTCGGCGAGCGCTTGACCGGACGGCAGGCGACCGTCGGTCTCGGTGGTGAACCCGATGACGACGGGGACGTCGGCGGCCGCTGCGGCGCGGGCGATGCCGATGGCCTCGTCGACGTAGGTCATCGTGACCGCAGTGACCGAGTCGACGCCGGCATCGCGGAACGCACGGATCTGTGGCCCGTGGTACGACGCCGATTCGTCGACCGTCATCATGGTCCCGACCTCGTAGCCGTCGCCGCGCGGTCCGATGGCACCGTTGATGACCACCTCGTCGAGGGCGGACTCCTCCGCGATCCCACGGACGAACTCGACCGCCTCCCGGTTGACGGCGGCCATGTCGTCGGTGCCGAACCCCTGTCGGGCGCCCCAGTCGCTGCTGGCGCGCCACGTCGGCGTGTCGAGCACCATGCCGACGCCGAGCCGCTCGGCGAGCTCGACGTACGGGGCGTAGTAGCCGGCCAGTGCGGAACGCCCGTCCTCGCTCCGCAGCAGCGGGAACGCCGCGAAGTCCTCGAGGTCGATGCCCTGATGGAACACGAGGGTGGTCTCCAGACCACCGTCGGTGATCTGGATGGCGGGGCGGTCGTCGGGCGTGACCGCCGACGGCACGACCCCGGGGTCGGTGGTGATGGACATGTGTCTCTCCTTTCGTCGGGCCGCACGACGGTGTGCGGCCCTCACGACGAAGGCGTGAGATCGCGCCTCACGGTGTGAGATCGGCCCGAGGAATCCTCGGATCGCACGATTTCACCGTGTCGTAGCCTCGGTCCGTGGATCTCGTGGGCCGCGACCGGGAGCTCGACGACGTCGAGCGTCGCCTCGGTTCGCGCCGGATCGTCACCATCACCGGGCCGGGTGGGATCGGCAAGACGCGGCTCGCACGCGAGGCAGCCGGCCGGGTCGACGGACGGGTCGGATGGGTCGATCTCACCCGGATCGACGATGCTCACGACATCGCGCCCGTCGTGGCGGATCAGCTCGGTTACCGCGACCTCGACGCGGTCCTGAGCGATCCCGACGACGGCGAACACGTCGTGGTCGTCGACAATTGCGAGCACGTTCTCGAACGGGCGTCGTGGGTCGTCTCCCAGCTCATCGGTGCCCGACCAGCGATGAGAGTCCTCGCGACCAGTCGATCACCGCTCGATCTCCCCGAGGAGTCGGTCATCCCGCTCGGCCCGCTCGACCTCCCCGATTCGGAGTCGACGGGACCGTCGCTCGACCTGCTGCTCGCGTGCGCTCGCGATCGCGGAGTGGACGTCGCGAAGCTCGACTCCGAGAGCGCCGCTGAGATCTGCCGGCGGCTCGACGGCGTCCCTCTGGCGATCGAGATCGCAGCGGCCCGTCTCGAGGTCAGATCCGCCATCGAGCTCCTCGACGAGCTGCACGAGCGCCAAGATCGGCTCGCTCGGCCGCGGTTTCGTGGGCAGCCGACCCACCGCAGCGTCGCCGAGATGGTCACGTGGTCGATCGACCTGCTCCCCGACGACGTCGTGTCGGTGTTCGAGGAGCTGGGCGTGGTCGCGGGACCGTTCACTGCCGACGTGGCGGCGGCGATCCATTGCGCCGACGACGTCCGTGACGATCTCGATCGCCTGGTGGCTGCGTCGATGGTCGTGGCGGACACCTCGGCGGCCGACACCCGGTATCGACTCCTCCACCCGGTTCGTGCCGTCGCCCTCGATCGGCTCCGTCGGCGTGACGACCACGACGTGGTGATGAGCCGGCTCGTGGACCACACGCTCGACCGGGCGGTGTCGCTGATCGGCGAGGCGGCCGACGGATGGGGAGCGGCCCTGATGCGACGGGCGCAGGATCTGTTCCTGCCGGCGATGGCGGCGGTCCGCTGGACCGTCGAGAACGACGGGGATCCCGAACGTTCACGAGCCTTCGTCGCCGTGCTGTGGGGCATCGTCCATCAGGCGCACGCCGCAGAGATCGTCGATGCGGGTGAGCGGGTGCTCGCTCGGTGGCCGGACCCGGAGGGCAACTGGTACGCCAATGCGTGCGCGACCGTCGCGACGGGCCGGAACCTCCTCGGAGACTCCCACGGCGCGATCGAGTTGGCGACCCGCACCCTCGAGATCTCCTCCGGGTCGCTGTTCGCGGCCACCACACTGCGCCGCTGTCTCGGTCAGGCCCACCGATTACTCGGTGACGCAGAACTCTCCCTCGAGTGGTTCCGCTCGGCTGCCGAGACGGCCCGCGAGGCCGAGTTGGTGGGGTTCGCACTCGAGATCACCGTCGACGTCGGCCGCGTGGCCGCCCAGCTCGGCGACGTCGATGAGGGCGCGGACCAGATCCGCGATGCGATCGCCGAAGCCGAGCGGATCGAAGCGGTGATCAACGTGGCGTGGGGATACGTCGCGCTCGCGTCGCTCGAACTCGATCGCGACCCGGCGGACGCCGAGCGGATCGCGGCACGTGGCGTCGCGATCGCCCGCGCCGCCGACTATCCCGCCGGCGTGTCGTTCGGGCTGCATGCGCTGGCGGCAGCTCAGATCCGGCTGCGCCGAGATCGCGAGGCGGCGGCGACGCTCCTCGAGCTGCTCGCGGAACTGGTCGGGCGCGGCGGGCTCACCGATCTCCGGATGGTCCTGGGTCTCACCGCCGAACTCGGCCGACGCCACGGACGTGACCGGTGGGCCGATCTCGCCGTCACGGCGGCCGAGCTGCCGGTCACGAGCGTCGCCATGGATCTCCACCTCGAGATCGCCGACCGTGCGCTCAGCGACGGCCGAGGAACCGTGCTGGCGGCGGCGACCGCGTACCGCCTGTGCCGCGAGGAGCTCGTCGCGATCGCAGCTGACGCAGAGTCAGCGACACCCGTGCCCGACGCGGGTCGGGACGCACGTGCCGTCGAGAACCACCCACCCAGTGCCATCCGGCGCGGCGACGTCTGGGAGCTGGCCTACGGCGGAGACACCGCGATCGCGCGTGTCTCGAAGGGGCTCGACGATCTGGTCGCACTGCTCGCCGCGCCGGATCGCGAGATCTCGTCGCTCGATCTGATGGGCGCCGGTGTCGAGGGCTCGGCGGGTCTCGAGCCACTCGACGACACCGCGCGGTCGGCGTACGAGCGGCGCGTGCTCGACCTGCAGGCCGAGATCGAGGACGCCGACGACGCCCACGACCTCCACCGGGCCGAGCGCCTCCGCATCGAGATGGATGCTCTCGTCGACGAACTGACCAGGGCGCACGGGCTCGGTGGCCGATCCCGCCGCACCGGGTCGGAGGCAGAGCGGGCTCGATCGGCGGTGACGCAGCGACTGCGATCGACGCTGAGACGGATCGACGATCTGCACCCGGCGCTCGGGCGGCACCTGCGGTCGTCGATCACGACCGGTGCGTTCTGCAGCTACCGCCCGGACGGGGACGTTCGCTGGAGAATCTCTCGGTGATGACCGCTTTATGGGGCCTCGTCAGGGCTGCGGATGGCCGGCGGCGCGGAACGCCCAGTCGATCATCGCCTGCGAACCACGCGCCTGTTCGAGCGTCCAGGGGTACGCGGCGCCCGTCCGGACGGTGTCGACGAAGTTCTCGGCCTGCAGCACGTACTGACGGACACCCGGCCAACGCTCCACGGTCCGGCCGTCGCCGTCCGTCTCGATGATCAGCTCGGCCTGATCGAACACTCCGGCGTTGAACGGGGCCGTCAGCTCGATCGTTCCCTCCTCGCCGTGGAACACCACCCTCTGGCGGAGCGCCAGACGCGTCGAGACGACCCCGTGGTACGAAAAGCTGGGGAACGTCGCGTTGATCTCGGCGAACGTGTCGTAGTCGTCGATCATGTCGAGCGAGGCGCTGAGGTCGGTCGGCTCCTCGCCCGTGGCGTACCGAACGGATCCGAACGCGTAGACGCCGATGTCGCGGAGTCCGCCTCCGCCCATGTTCGGCTGGTTCCGGATGTTCTGTGGGTCGACGTTGCGATAGCTGAACACGACCTCGACGTGACGAACGGGCCCGACCCGCTGGTGGCGGAGCAGCTCCCGAGCGCGGATCCACTGCGGATGGTGCACGATCATGAACGCCTCGGCCGCGTGCCGGCCTGCGGCGTCCCGTGCGGCGATGAGCCGTTCGAAGTCCGACTCGCGCATCGCGATCGGCTTCTCGCACAGCACGTGTTTGCCGGCCTCGAGTGCCCGGATCGTCCACTCGACGTGCAGATGGTTCGGCAACGGGATGTAGACGGCGTCGACGTCGTCGGCGGCGAGGATCGACTCGTAGTCGGGGTCGACACGCAGGTCGGGAAGGAACTCGGCGAACGGTGCGGCCTTCGATGCGCTCGTCGTGCCGAGAGCCACCACCCGCGAGCCGCGAGCGGCGTGCAGCGCCGGTGCGAGCTGATGGAGCGCGAAGTTCGAGGCCCCGAGGATGCCCCAGCGAATCGAGTCGTTCATGCGAGATGGGCTAGCACGTCGTCGGTGACTCGCGAAGATCCACGGAACTCGACCGGGTCGCAGGTCGGTCGTTCGACGCCGAGGCCTACGGTCGGCGCCGATGAGCCGTGGGCGACGCCGGTGGTCCGGTCGACATCTGCTCATCGGGTTGGTCGTGGTGGCGTCGGCGTGCTCGTCGAGTGGTGAGTCGGACGTCGACGACCCGGAGTCAGTCACGCCCGACGCCGAGGTCGTCGCAGACGCCGAGCGAGCGCTCAGTGCCGAACGCACCATCGACGAGTACGTCGATCTGAACGAACGTCAGGCGCGACTGCGGGCCCAGGAAGAGCGGCCGGTTCCGGCCTCGGCGCTGCCGCCACGACACCTCGACGCCGACGCGTTTCCCGAGTCGCTGGTGGATCGTGACCTGATCGTCAACGGAGGACCGCCGCCCGACGGGATTCCTCCGCTGGAGAGTCCCCCGTTCGTGTCCGTGGGCGACGTCGACTGGCTCGAGCCTCAGGAAGCCGTCCTCGCTCTGACCGTCGACGGGCGCGCCCAGGCGTATCCGATCCGCATCGTGATGTGGCACGAGGTGGTGAACACGTCGATCGGCGATCGTCCGATCGCCGTCACGTACTGCCCGCTGTGCGGCTCCGGTCTCGCGTTCGATCGTCGACTCGACGGCGAGCTCCTCGACTTCGGGACATCCGGCTCGCTCTATCAGGCCAACCTCGTGATGTACGACCGTCAGACCGAGTCGTTGTGGACCCAGTTCGACGGACGCGCGGTCGTCGGTGAGATGGTGGGGACCGAGCTGCCGGTCATCCCGATGGCGACCGTCTCGTGGGCCGAGTTCGCCACGGCGCACCCGGACGGCGACGTGTTGTCGCTCGACACCGGTTTCGAACGGCCCTATGGCCGCAACCTCTACGCCAGCTACTCGGGGCGGACCGAGCCCGTCCCCGGCTACTTCTCGGGCGAGAGCGACCCGGCGATGCCTGCGTTCACCCAGGTGGTCGGAATCGAGGTCGCCGACGGCGCTGCGGTCATCCGACTGGTCGATCTCGCCGACCGGGGCGTCGTCCATCTCGAGGTGGGCGGAGTCGATGCCGTCGCCTGGCACGTCGACGGGATGAGCTCGCCGCTCTCGGGCACCGAGGTCGCCGGTGGAGACACCATCGGATCGACCGGCGTGTTCGTGTCCCGGATCGACGGGCGCTCGACGACCTTCGAACCGGCGCCCAGCGGAGACGGATTCGTCGACGCCGCGACCGGGAGTCGGTGGAACCTGCTCGGAACAGCCGTCGAGGGACCGATGACGGGGGCGCAGCTCGCGCCGCTCCACCACGTCGACACGTTCTGGTTCAGCTGGGCGACGTTCCGTCCCGACTCGACCGTGTGGTCGAGCTGAGCGTCGAGAGCGCCGTCGCCACCTCAGCGGCGTCGTCGATGACCGCTCGTCGATCGTCGCGCCGCCACACGAGCGCGAGTTCGCTCGCCGTGAGGTCGACGACGTCGACGTACGTGACTCCTGGCCGATGGTAGATCTCGGCGTTACCGGCGGAGATGAGAGCCGCGCCGAGCCCCGTCGAGACGATCTCGAGCGCGCTGTCCGCGTTGGATGCGGTGGCGGCGACGGTCGCCGGGATCGTGCGCTGATCGTTCGCCAACCAGAAGTCGCGCAGCACCCCCGCCTCGGCGGGAAGCGCCACGAGGGGAAGGTCGCCGATGTCGTCGAGTGTCACGTTGGCGCGTGCGGCGAGCTCGTGGTCACTCGAGACCGCCAGCTGGCGAGGCTCACGGACGAGGGTGGCCCAGTCGTAGAGATCGGGCTCCGGGAGCGGCAACCAGCAGAATCCGACGTCGGTCCGGCCGCCGGCCACTCCCGCGCTGGGATCGCTCCAGTTGATCTGAGCGACGTCGACGCTCCACGTGGGCCGACGTTCGTGCAGCGCCGTCGTGAACCGCTGGATGAGACCGCGCCCCACGCTGGTCTGAACACCGATCCTCAGCGTCGTGGCGAGTTGGGCACCGATGTCGCCGACCGCCCGCTCCGCATCGCCCATGCGCGCAGCAAAGGCGGCGACAACGGCGTCAATCGAAAGATGTCCCGGCCGCTCATCCATGTTGCACCCATAGGGCACATAACTTGAAACCTGCTTAATCTTTCCCCGTCTTTGGCCCGGATCCCGCCCCGAGGCCTGCGGGTTTGACATCAATGCGTTAAGCGCTTGTTATGGTGCCAAG
>JBCCTP010000154.1:0-9557 GCA_039198505.1 Actinomycetota bacterium
CTCGAATCGACCGGGGAGTGGGAGATCTGGGCCGGCTCACCGGCGCGCCGGGTGGGATACCGCACGCCCCCCGACGGCGTCGTCGGCGATCACCCGACCGACTCGACGCCCCGTGTCGCGAGGCGGGTGTCGTGACGTCGTCGGGCGCCGCTCCCGCCATCTCGGTCATCGTCCCGGCATACCGCGCCGAGGACGTGATCGACGCGTCGATGGGATCGATCGCCGCGCAGACCGTCCCGGTGCACGAGGTCATCGTCGTCGACGACGGCTCGGACGACGCCACGTCCGAGCGCGCCCGCACGTGGGCCTCCCATCTCCCGATCGAGGTGCATCGGCTCGACGAGAACATCGGTGCCGGCCGTGGCGCCGGGGGTGCCCGCGCCGTCGGCATCGAGCGGTCGACCGGTGACATGATCGCGCTCCTCGACGTCGACGACGTCTGGCTGCCCGACCATCTCGACGTCATGCTCGCCGAGCACCGTCGTCACGGTGGTCTGGTCACGGCCAACCACTACCTGTGGGTGCCGGGCGTCGAGCTCGGCACCGTCGCCGCGTCGGAGCTGGTGCCGATCCCACCGCCTGAGGAACAGCGGCTCGCGATCCTCAGCGAGAACTTCGTGTTCGTGTCGACGCTGTTCCGTCGTGACCTGTACGACCGGGTCGGCCCGATGCGCAACATCCGCTGTGAGGACTGGGACCTCTGGATCAAGATGGTCGACGCCGGCGCGGTCGTGTCCATGCCCGACCAGGTCACCGCTCTGTATCGGCAGGCGCCGAACAGCGTGTCCGGCACCGACAAGCTCCTCATCGGCGACATCGACCTGCTCGAGGAGCATCGGTACGGGCGACCCGACGACGAGGTCGAGGTGATCTACGCCGCGCTCCGTCGTCGCCGGGCCAAGCAGCTCTTCCTCGAGGGCGTCGAGCACGCCGAGGGTGGGCGCATCCTGGCCGCGCGCAAGGCGTGGCTCCACTCGATGCGCGTCGATCCGAGCCTTCGGGCGAACAACTCGAACCTCAACGGGCGCGTGGTCGTCCGGTCGGCCGCGAGTCTCGTCGCGCCGCGCACGATGATGAAGATCCGTCGTGACCGTCAGTCCGATCCGACCTTCGTGGTCGGCGGTCGAGCCACGTCGGCGAACGGGAGTCGCTCGTGAGCAACGATCCGTCCGACCGCGCTCCTCTGCCGTCGATCAGCGCCGTCATCTGCACCCGCAATCGGCCGGTCGACCTCGAGCGCACGCTCGTGAGCCTCGCCTGGCAGACACACCGGTGTCACGAGATCCTCGTCATCGACGACTCCGATCACGACCGCCGCGACGAGACCGAGCAGGTGTGTTCCGGCGTCGACGCCGACGTCAAGATCCTCACCAAGGACACGCCGGGACTCACCGCGAGCCGCAACCTCGGCATCGAGACCGTGACCGGCGATGTCACGATGTTCTTCGATGACGACGTCGTCCTGCGACCCGACTACCTCCACGAGATCGCGTCGGCGTTCGCCGCCGACGACGGGTTGGCGGCTGCGGGCGGCAGCATCGACGACGACCACACCTACGGCGTGCGCCGGCTGCGCGCGCTGTTGATGATCCCGGGCGTCAAGTCGGGTCGGGTGTACCGCTCCGGCTGGTCGAGCCAGACGCCGTTCGCCGAGACGCGTGAGATCGACCATCTCATCGGCTGCAACATGGCCTATCGCACGTCGGTCATGACGCGGTATCGCTTCGACGACGACTTCCGGGGGTACGCGCTGGGCGAGGATCTCGACTTCTCGCACCGGCTGCGTCTCGACGGCCACCGGATCCTGTCGGTGGGAACGGCCCGGCTGTGGCATCTGACCGGTGAGGCACGCCATGATCGGGCGTGGGGCTATCGAGAGATGGTCATCCGGCCGATCGTGGCCGGCGAGAAGTTCAACCGAGCAGCGTTCCTCGTGAGCGCCACGACGTTCCTGCTCACCAATTCCATCAAGAATCGCGAACGGGCGAGGGGCAACCTCGCCGGGATCGCCGATGTCATGCGGAGGCGGAAGCCGCGTGACATCCAGACCTTGCAGAAGGGAACCTGAGATGTTCGACCGATTCCGACGGCGGGCGGGCGGCCGGAACCGAGGAGCGGATCGACCGGTGACGGTCTCGATGATCGGGAGCCGCGGACTGCCCGAACAGGCCGGTGGTGTCGAGCGCGTGCTCGAAGCGGTCTGCGTGCGCCTGGTCGAGTCCGGCCGAGCCGGTGTCACCGTGTACTGCGCCAACTGGTTGGAGCACGATGACGAGGAGTACCGCGGTGTCCGCCTCCGCCGGGTCCGTGGTCCCGAGACCAAGTACGGCGACACGCTCGTCCGGTCGATGCTGGCGACGTTCCGCGAGATGTTCCGAGGCTCCGATGTGGTGCACTACCACTCGATCGGTTCGGCACCGCTCGCACTGCTGCCGCGCCTCACGGGCAAGAAGGTGGTCGTCACCGTCCATGCGCTCGACTGGCAGCGCGCCAAGTGGAACGGCCTCGCCACGAAGCTGCTGCAGTTCGGCGAGTGGGCGGCGGTGCGCTTCCCGCACGAGACCATCGCCGTCGGCCAGGAGATCAAGGAGTACCTCGAGGAGCGGTACGACTCCGAGGTCACGTACATCCCGAACGGCGCCGAGAAGCGGGTGCACGTCGATCCGTCGCCGCTGATCGAGGATCACGGTCTGCGACCGGGCGCGTATGCCCTGTTCGTCGGACGTCTCGTTCCGGAGAAGGGCGTGCACCTGCTGGTCGAAGCGATCCGTCAGCTGCCCGACCTCGACGCGCAGGTCGCACTGGTGGGACCCGACTGGTACGAGCTCGAGTACACGGCGAAGTTGAAGGAGATGATCGGCGACGACGAGCGCATCAAGCTCGTCGGGACCGCGGGCGACGAACTCCTCGCCCAGCTCTACTCGGGGTGCGCGGTGTTCGTCCTCCCGTCCGACGTCGAGGGCATGTCGCTCTCGATGCTCGACGCCCTCGCGTACGGCAACGCCATCGTCACCAGTTCGATCCCACCGAACCGGAACCTCGTCGGCGATGCCGCGGTGGTGTTCGAGGCCGGCAACGTCGATGCGTTGCGCGACGCACTCGAGGAGGTGTTCACCCAGAAGGGCCGCATGTGCGAGCTGCGCAAGCTCGCCGTCGAGCGGTCGAAGGACTACGACTGGGACGGCATCTCCGCGCAGTGGGCTGACGTGTACGACCGTCTCGTCGACTGAGCCGAGTGAACACGCTCCTCAACATCAACAAGTTCCACTACCGCCGGGGCGGCGCCGACATCGTCTACCTCGAGCAGTCGCGGTTGCTGCGCGACCTCGGCTGGCGCGTCGCCGAGTTCTCGATGCGCCACCCGCAGAACCTCGACTCCGAGTGGTCGCGGTACTGGGTCGACGAGATGGACATCGACGGCGACTATTCGGTCGTCGACCGGCTCGTGCGGGCGGGTCGGGTCGTGTGGTCGGGTCAGGCGCGCAACCGCCTCGAGCGACTTCTCGACGACGTCGATGTCGACGTCGCACACGCCCACAACATCTACCACCAGCTCTCGCCGGCGATCCTCCCGCTGCTGCACGGCCGGGGCATCCCCACGGTGCTCACCACACACGACCTGAAGCTGGCGTGTCCGGCGTACCAGATGATGACGCACGACGGCGTGTGCGAGCGGTGCAAGGGCGGCCGCATCCATCAGGTGGTGGCGCAGCGCTGCATCAAGGGGTCCCGGGCGGCGAGTGCGATCATCTTCGCCGAGGCGGCCGCACATCGGTTGATGAAGACGTACGAGCGATCCGTCGATCGGTTCGTGTCTCCGAGCCGGTTCTACATCGACAAGTTCACCGAGTGGGGGTGGGATCGCGAGCGATTCGCTCACATCCCGAACCACATCGCGCCGCACGAGTTCACTCCGGCCGATCCGTCGATCGACGGCGCCGGAGAGGCCTTCGTCTACTTCGGTCGTCTGTCACCGGAGAAGGGCGTCGAGACGATGATCCGTGCGGCGGCACGCGCCGACGTGCCGCTGTGGTTGGTCGGGACCGGCGCCGACGCCGATCGCCTCCGCGACGTGGCGGTCGAGGTGGGCGCCGACGTCGAGTTCTGCGGGTACCTCACAGGTGCACCGTTGCACGATCGGATCCGTCGGGCGCGGGTCAACGTGCTCGCCTCGGAGTGGTACGAGAACGGTCCGGTGTCGGTGCTCGAGGCGTATGCGCTCGGCACTCCGCTTCTCGGCGCTCGGATCGGTGGCATCCCCGAGTTCCTGCGCGACGGCGAGACAGGGGTGTCGTTCGAGAGCGGGTCGGTGGACGATCTGGCCGACGCCATGGGCAGACTCCGGGATCTGCCCGACGACGAGATCGTCGAGATGGGGCGTGCCGGACGCCGGTGGGTCGAGGTCGACTTCACCGCCGACCGGTACATCGAGCGACTGCTCGGCCTCTACGACGAACTCGGCGTCTCGATCAGCCCGGTGTCCGCAGGAGGACCGACGTGAACGCACCCACCAAGATCCGCGACGCGGTCGCGAAGACCGTCAACGCGGAGCGGACGCCCGAGCCACTCCGTCGCTCGGCGATCTCGGTCCGCGACTCGATGCGTCGGGCCACGGCGCGTTGGCGCGTGCTGCCCGACTTCCTCATCATCGGCGTGCACAAGGGCGGCACGACGTCGCTCTACGACTACCTCGCGCAGCATCCCCAGGTCGTTCCCGCGTTCGAGAAGGAGGTGCATTACTTCGACCGGCGGTGGGACGGTGAGCTCGACAGCTACCGGATGAGCTTCCCGAACACCGCCCGGATGCACTGGGTCGAACGTCGCCACGGGCGGGCGGTCACGGGCGAGGCGAGTCCGTACTACATCTCCCAGCCGCACATCCCGGGCCGTGTGCAGCAGTTCGTGCCCGAGGCGAAGCTCATCCTGATCCTGCGCGACCCGGTGTCCCGCGTCATCTCGGCGTTCCACCACAACCGTCGGCGCACGCCCAACGAGCCGCTCGACACGCTCGAGGAGGCGATCGAGCGCGAGCTGACCGTGCTGGCGGACGAGCAGGCGAAGCTCATGGCCGACGAGTCCCATGACGACTTCGAGTACGCGTGGCACTGCTACCTCACGCGCAGCATCTACGTCGACCAGATCCGGTGGTGGCACGAGACCTTCCCGCGCGAGCAGCTCATGATCCAGACCACCGAGCGTCTGGGCTCCGAGCCCGAGGCCGTGTTCGACGAGGTCCGCGAGTTCCTCGGATTGTCCGACTGGCGCCCCCCGGAGTTCGCCCGGTCGAACACCAACACCTACGACGACGTCGATCCGGCCACACGTCAGCGCCTCGTCGACTTCTTCGCGCCCCACAACGAACGCCTCTTCGAGTACCTCGGGCAGCGCTTCGACTGGAGCTGAGCCGCGTCGTCGCACGTCTCACGTCAGCACATCCGGGCGTTCTCACGGGTTGTGCTGACCCAGTAGTTCGGGTGGGGTGTTCACGTCAGCGCCTCCGGCCGTTCTCGCGAGTTGTGCTGACTCAGCGACCTCGCGGTCAGGCAGGCCGCCTCGCCCGCCGACGACGGCCCGGCCGGCGGGCGACGTCAGTCGCCGTCGTCGGCCGGAGCGGTCGACATCGAGTGACGTCCGGCGCGGGCGACGTCCCACGTCTCGACCGTCCGGTCGGACGAGGTGACCTGGACCGTGGTGTAGAGAGGACGCGCCGACGGGGGTGTTCGGAGCGCGAGTTCGTACCCGTCGGTGAGGTCGAGCGAGCCGGTCATCTCGACCACGACGGTGGTCGTCTGGCGTGAATCGAGGAGCACGACCACCTCGGCCACCAGGAACCCGGATTCGCTCGACGTCTCGAACTCGACCGGCGCACCATCGACCCGGATCCCGGACACGGGCAGCCGGCTGTAGACGGTGACGAGCGTTCGGTTCACGCCGTCGTCGAAGCCCATCGCGTTCCCGATGACGTAGTTCGGCTCGTCGAACGCCGGGGCTTCGTTCTCGAGCTCGAGCGTGAGCGTCGCCGATGCACCGGCGACACGATCCCCGGCGGCCTCGGAGGGGTCGCTCGGCGGCCCGACCGTGACGTCGTAGCGGGCCGCGGAACGGAGGAAGAAGTCGATCTTGTTCCCGATGACGTTGTCGAACGTGACCGCGAGCGCGTCGCCGTGCTCGGGGGCGACGAGCGTTCCGGCGAGGCCGACCTGTTCGAAGATCTCCTGTTCGCGGGGGCGATTCACCCAGCCCACGATCCTGCCCTCTTCGACGAGTGGGCCGAGGGAATCGACCAGATCGGCGGGATCGGGAAGTCCGCCGTCGATGAGCGTCTCGAACACCTCGTTGGCGACCACGTCGAGGACGCCGATGCGCTCGTCCTTGTCGGTTTCCTCGTACTGATCGTTGAGCAGGAAACGCGGCGCGCTCTCCGCTGTGATCGTGCCGCCGTCGTCAGGCAACTCGATCGGTCCGGTGAACTCGAGCAGCGCCGAGATTGCGAAGACGTCCATGGCGAAGACGCCGTCGACCGTGCGACCGCCACTCTGGGGGTACAGCTCGGCGATCACCTGACCGGTCGACGACATCGTCGGCGACGAGGTGATCCGTTTCCACGGGTCGAACGTGACCCCGCCCGGCGGATCGGTCGTGAAGCCTCGATCGCCGTATCGCTCGAGCCATTCCTCGGGGCCGCTGATCGATCGCTCCCCGGCGGTCGCTGCCTCGTCGAGGTCATCGGAGCGGCCGAGGTCGCTGAGCTCGATCCGACCGTCGTCGATCGTGATCTCGGCCCAGTTGCCCATGAACCCGCCGAGCCCGCGGGCCTCGGCCGGGGTCGTGAGTGCCACGAAGTAGACCCGCGGCCCTTCGGCACCGAGCATCGCCGGAACCTGGCGGATCGCTCGGACGAAGTCGCCGCTGCGAACGAGCTGCTCGTCGACGTCGAGCCGCAGATCCTCGAGCCGCTCGGCGACGGGTTCGACGAGCCACGGGCTGTCGACGTCGTCGACCGTCTCGCTCAGCTCGACGAGGCTCGACTCGATCGCCGTCAGCGGCTCCTCGAGTTCGGCGATGGCGACCACGTCGAGCTGGCCGTCGTCGAGCGTCAGGTCGTCGAGATCGACCCGTGCGAGCTCTGCGGCGATCAGCTCCGCGGTGTCGGCTGCACGGCCGCTGATCTCCACCGCTGCGCGTCGGTGTTGCGACACACCCGGGACGAGCGCCGCCGGCAGGCCGAGGGGACCACCGACTCGATCGTTCGCCTCATCGAACGCATCCGCCGCCGCGGTGAACGACGTGAGTGCGTCGTCGGTCTCGCCGTCGGCCAACTCGTCGAGGCCCTGGCGTGTGAGGCGTTCTCCGTCGCGGAGGTCGTCGGCGGCGCCCGCTCCGCTCCACGCGAGCGCGGCGGTTCCGATCGCACCGATCGCGAGCCCACCGGACACCGACGCGACCACCGTGCGCCGCGCCCAGCGAGGTCGGGTCGGGAACGCGACGAGGACGAGCGCGACGGCGATCACGACACCGACGACCGTGGACGCGCCGAGCACGACACCGAGTTCGCTGCGGGCGGCGAGGTTGAGCGCCAGCCCCACGCCCGCCGCGCCGGCCGCCCCCGTGGACAGGATGGGTGATCGCCGTCGGGCGAGCACCCAGATGCCCGCCGCCCCGGCGGCCCCGACGGCGGCTCCGATCGGGGTGAGCGTGGCGAGGCCGGCGATCAGGACGGCCGCCGCGATCTTCATCGGCGGGATCAGCGCGGCGAACCACGAGACTCCGGCGACTGCGAGTGCCACCAGAACGAGGTCGATCGTGGTGCTGCCGGTGGGCTGGGGTCCACCGATATCGGCGAGCACGCCGGCGGCCAGGGCGACCGCGACCCCGTCGAGTCGGGATCCGTTCGGAACCACGGGTTCCTCGGAATCGAGATCGTCCGACCGTGGTCCTGCCGGCGCAGGCCAGGACAGAGCGCGCGACGCCACCACCGTTCGCGAGTCTACGACGCGGTCCCATGGCGTCGACGGCAGGCGCCGGGCCCGGGTACTCACTACCCTGAGCGCGTGGTCGTGTCGCAGGAGTCGATCCCGGCGACACGACAGCGAGAGCAGTCGGTCGACACCGTCCGCGGGATCGCGATCACGCTCCTCGTGCTCTTCCACGTCGTCGGGTTCGCCGACACCGGACTGCGACTCCCCGACGACCATCCCGTCCGGGAGTTCAACGCGCTCCTGATCTACGTGCGGATGCCGTTGTTCACGATCCTCTCCGGCTACGTCTATGCGCTCCGTCCGTTTCGCGGCGACGTCCGCGGGTTCGTCACGGGCAAGGCGCGTCGGTTGCTGATCCCGATGGTGGTCGTCGGCACGCTGTTCGCATTGGCTCAGACGTTCGCTCCCGGCACCAACGACGACGTCCTCGCCGACGGTGGGTGGCGCACGCTGCACATCGAGCCCGTCGCTCACTTCTGGTTCCTCGAGGCACTGTTCTGGGTGTTCCTCGTGGTGATGCTGCTCGAGATGGCGGGATCGCTCGACAGCGTGCGACGCGCAGCGGTCGTGGTGGTGATCGGAGGCACCGTGAGCGCGTTGGTCCTGCCTCCCACGATCCTCGGCGTCCGCGGGGCGGTCTACCTCTTCCCGTTCTTCGTGTTCGGGCTCGCCCTCAAGCGTTTCGAGCTCACGACACGCGAGCGGCGTCGGCTCGACATCGGCGTGCCGATCGCCATCGTCTCGCTCGCGATCTGTTTCGTGGCGGTGTTGGACGACGACCTCGTGCTGTTCTCCCGCCGGTCGATCCCCTCGTTGATCGCCGGGTGCAGCGCGGGATACGTGCTGCTGGCCGCCCGGTTCAGCAACCGGTGGCTCGCGCAGATCGGCGTCTTCAGCTACACGATCTATCTGCTGCACACGTTCGGCACGTCGGCGACGCGGATCGCCCTCGACCGCATCGGGCTCGACGTCCTGGCGCTGCAACTCATCGCCGGGCTCGCCGTCGGGTTGACTGCGCCGATCGCCGTCGACCTGCTCATCCGGCGATGGGCGTGGGCACGACTCCTGATTCTCGGACGAACACGTACTGCGCTGCCCTGACACCCCGAGTGCGGCAGTTTGGCGCGCTTCGCGGTCGCGTTGGCGCTCTGCGTGGACAGGTGCCGCCGATCCGGCGCGATCTTGAGGGCCTGTTGAGCGAGTGGTGTTGAACGCCGCGGAGTGGGGTTGCATACTCGCGATCGGCGACCTGCGCGACCCGACGAGTCCATCGTCCGGCCCGTGACTACAGTCGCCGTTCGATCCGGGCGGGTCGATCAGACAAGGGATCCGGTGAGCGTGCGCTCGCCGGCCAATCGGTGGAATCGAGGGAAAGAATGACGTCAGCTCCGACCGCGAGGTCAGACGCGCGGAAGCGCAGAGGAGCACTCGCAGCCGTCGCCGGGGTCGCCCTGGCCGGCAGCATGGTGCTCGTCGGCCCCGGCAACTTCGGCATCGTCGGCGCAGCCGACCCGGTGAAGATCCTGCCGCTCGGCAACTCGCTCACCCAGGGTGTCGAGAACCCGGGTGGGTCGACCA
>JBCCTP010000155.1:0-9514 GCA_039198505.1 Actinomycetota bacterium
ACGCGATCGAGTCGATCTTCGGTCGACTCGGCGTCGCCGTCGGCACCGAGCTGTTCGACATGGCCTGCGGCCCCGGATTCGCCGCCGCCCGCGCCGAGCGACTCGGTGCCACCGTCGCCGGGCTCGACGCATCGGCCGACCTGATCGACATCGCCCGCCAGCGGGCCGTCGACGCCGATCTGCGGGTCGGCGACATGTTCGCCCTCCCGTGGGGTGACGACAGCTTCGACGCCGTCACGTCGTTCAACGGGGTCTGGGGCGGTTGTACCGATGCACTGGTCGAAGCCCGGCGCGTGATCCGCGACGGTGGTCGCATCGGCCTCACCTTCTGGGGCCCCGGTCGGGCGCTCGACCTCCGCGACTGGTTCATCGCCGTCGGGACCGCCACTCCGTCGATCGGTACCGAGATGATCGGCCTGGCCCAGATCGGCACCCCCGGTGTGGTCGAGGAGATGCTCCACCACGCCGGCTTCGGCTCGATCGAGCGGTACGGCACCCCGTCGATCATCGAGTCGCCCGACGCCGAGGCACTGCTGCGCACGATGCGCTCACCCGGGCTCGTCGAGCCGGCGATCGCCGCCATCGGACTCGACGCCTTCGACCGCCTCACCCTCGACGCGCTGGCCCACTGCCGGGCCGACGACGGCTCGTACCGCCTCGTCAACGAGCTCACCTGCGTGGTCGCCACCGCCACCTGAGATCCCCCCAAGTCCCCACAACAACACCCACAACAACACCAACAAGGAGACAGAACCATGACCATCACCGAGAACACCACCGACTCCGTCGACAACGGCGTCAACGTCGAGGCCCTCCTCGGCGCACGTGCCGCCCTCACCGACGCCCCGGCCGCGGCGGCCTTCACCTGGACCGCCGACTGCAGCTGGGTCAGTGGCACCCACAGCCGCACGACCGTCGCCGGATTCTCCGGTCTCGGCCAGCAGCACGAGCGCCCCGCCACCCACACGGTCGACACCGACCACCCCGCAGTCTTCGCGGCCGAGGACAACGGCATGACCCCCGCCGAGATGGTGCTGGCCGGCCTGGCCGGCTGCCTGACGGCCGGCGTCGCGAGCGTCGCGACCAATCGGGGCATCCAGCTCCGCTCGGTCACGGCGACCGTCGAGGGCGACATGGACCTGCAGGGCATCCTCGGCATCGACTCCGAGGTGCGCAACGGGTTCAACGACATCCGGGTCCGCTTCGACATCGACGCCGACGCCACCGACGAGGAGATCGCCGGCATCGTCGCCCAGTCGCAGAAGCGCTCGGCCGTGTACGACGCCGTCACCAACCCGACGTCGATCGTCGTCGAGTCCTGAGCCATCTCGAGTCATCTCGAGTCAGCACACGAGCCACCACGGAGCGAGTCCCATGAGTTCCCGAACCGTCACCTGCGTCGTCATCGGCGCCGGCCAAGCCGGCCTCGCGACGAGTGCCTGCCTCACCGAGCGTTCGATCGACCACGTGGTCCTCGAACGCGGTGAGGTCGCCCACTCGTGGCGAACCGAACGGTGGGACTCGCTCCGTCTGCTCACCCCCAACTGGATGACCCGCCTCCCCGGGGGCGGGTACACCGGGCCCGATCCCGACGGCTACATGACCGCCGCCGAGACGGCTCACCTCCTCGACCGATATCGGACCACGATCGCAGCGCCCGTCGAGTGCGGCGTCTCGGTCCAGCGCATCACCACCCCCGAGGAGGGCCGCTTCGAGGTCGAGACCGATGCGGGGGTGTGGCGTGCCCGCTCCGTCGTGATCGCCACGGGAGCCTGCTCGGACCCTCACGTGCCGGCCGTCGCCGAGGCGTTCCGGCCCGGCACCCGCCACCTCACCCCCATCGCATATCGCAACCCGGATCAGATCGAGTCGGGCCGCGTGCTGGTCGTCGGCGCGTCCGCCAGCGGAGCCCAGATCGCCGACGAACTCGCCCGACACGGCCACGACGTGACCGTCGCCGTCGGCAACCACGTCCGCCTGCCACGCACGTACCGAGGGATGGACATCCACTGGTGGATGGACCGAGTCGGCGTGCTCGACGAACGACTCGACGACGTCGACGACGTGGAACGGGTGCGACGCACGCCGTCGCTCCAGCTCGTGGGGTCACCGGAACGCCGGTCGATCGACCTGAACGCCCTCTCGACGGCAGGGGTGAACGTGACCGGCCGACTCGCCCACGCCAACGACACCCACGCCCAGTTCTCGGGCTCGCTCGCCAACATGCTGCGCTCGGCCGACCTCAAGATGAACCGGCTGCTCGATCAGATCGACGAGTTCGCATCGGCCACGGGTCTCGCCGACGAGATCGGCCCCGATGATCGGCCAGGTGCGACCGAGGTGCCCGCCGCGCCGCTCCAGCTCCGTCTCGATGACGTCGGCACGGTCGTGTGGGCGACCGGGTTCCGACCGCGGTACCCGTTCCTGCCCGACGAGTGGCTCGACGGTCGGGGGCGACTCGTGCACGACCAGGGGGTTCTCCCGGTGCGCGGTGCGTACGTCATCGGGCTTCCGTTCCTCCGCCGTCGGGCGTCGGGATTCATCGACCGCGTCGGTCTCGACGCGCACGAGCTCTGCGACCACCTGCTGTCGTCGACCCTCGCATCGGTGTGAACGCGCTCATCGATGCGCGACCATGTCGCATGCGGTTCGAAGGCGACGGGTGGACGCTCGACGCCGACGAGTTCATCGTCCGCAGCGGCGGGGAACCGGTCGACCTCGAACCGCAGGCGGTCGACGTCCTCCTGCATCTCGTCCAGAACCGCGGCCGTCTCGTCACGAAGATCGAGATGCTCGACGCGGTCTGGGGCGACCAGTTCGTCGGTGACGCCGCGCTCGCCACGCGGATCAGCCAGGTCCGCCGGGCGCTGGGAGACGACGGTCGCACCCAGGCCATGGTCCGCACGGTCCACGGGCGCGGCTATCGGTTCGTCGGCGAGGTCGCCGAGATCGCCGGACCCGGCGTCGTCGGCGTCGTTGACGATCCTCCGACACCGGTCGACGAGTCGGACACCAGGCGCGTCGACACGCCGTCGCAACGACCCGATCACAACATCCCGGCGGCACGCGTCGAGATGGTCGGACGTCGTCGGGAGGTCGCCGAGATCGTCGAGGCCCTGACCGCCGATCGGCTCGTCACCCTCATCGGCCTCGGAGGCGTCGGCAAGACCACTCTCGCCGCCGAGGTGGCGCGGCGATGCGTCGATCGGTTCCGTCACGGCGTGGGATTCGTCGACCTGATCCCCGCGGTGTCGAGCGACCTCCACGACACGATCGCCACCGAGCTCGGCGTCGTGTTGTCCGGCGACGACCGACGCGCCGCGCTGATCGACCGACTCGCCGACCGCGAGCGACTCTTCGTGCTCGACAACTGCGAACACCTCGCCGACGAGGTGGCCGAACTCTGTGACGGGCTCCTCGACCGAGCACCTCATGTTCGGGTCCTCGCGACGAGTCGCGTCGCGTTGGGTGTCGTCGGCGAGCGGCGGATGCCGATCTCGCCGCTCCCGATCACCGATCCCGACGGCGGAGCGATCGACCTGCTCGACGCCGTCGCGACCCGATGGGGCGCCGAGATCCCACCGCAACACCGCTCGGCGGCGATCGCGCTGTGCACGCGCGCTGATGGGCTCCCGTTGGCGATCGAGCTGATCGGTGCCCGCCTCGCGACGATGTCGGTGCCCGACGTCGTGGCACGGCTCGACGCACTGCTGGGCAGTCGGAGTCGCGATCGCCGACACGACCGCCATGCCAGCCTTGTCGCCGTGTTGGGCGACACGCTCGACGCGCTCGACCACGACGAGACTCGGCTCATCGAGCTGCTCGGCCGGCTCTCCGGGCCGTTCACGGTCTCCGACGTCGAGTCGATCGCCTTCGCTGGTGGTGTCACCGATCCCGACGAGACGCTGTCGGGGTTGCTCGACCGATCGCTCGTGACCCGCACCGTGGGGGTCGACGGAACGCACGCCCACCGGGTGCTCGAGACGGTGCGTCAGCAGGCGCTCGCTCGCTCGTCCGAACCCGGCGACGTCGCCGATGCGCACGCCGACTGGTGCCTCGCCGCGGTCGGCGACTCGATCTTCGATCACTACTACGACATCGACGCCGCCGGATGGAAGGAGCGCCGCTACGCCGACATCGCGCTCGCCGAGCAACGTCTCCTCGACGTCGGGCGGGCGAGCGATGCCGCTCGACTGCGTGCGGCGACGGGCCTCACCATGCACTTCGACGAGGGCACCCGCGCGGCGTCCGCCCTCGAGGCGATCGAGCGGCGCCTCGACGACGCCGACGGCCCCGAGGTCGTCGCGCGACTGCACTGCACCGGGGTGTTCGCCGCGATGGCGGCGCGAGACCCCTCACGACTCGTGTCACACGGCGAGCGGGCCGTGTCGGCCGCCGACACCGCAGGATCGCCGTCGATCCGCGCGCTCGCCCGGGTGCTGCGGTCGTGGTCGGGGGTCATCGTCGATCCGCACCAGGCATTCGCCGATCTCGACGAGGCGTTGGTGTTGGCGACCTCGGTCGACGACGTCGAGACGATCGCCATCGCCCGCGGCTACCAGGTCTTCAACCTCGCGATGTCCCGGCGGTTCGACGAGGCCGTCGAGCTGGCGGAGCGGGCGTTCGCCGAGTGTCGGGCCCGTCCCACGTATCCCACGCGGACGGTCGCGCAGGGTCTCATCTGCTGCCTCGTGGTCGACGATCCCGCCCGTGCCCTCGCCATCGATGCCGACATGCGCAGCCGGTCGATGACGAGCTCACCGTGGGGCATGGACGTCACGCGGCAGATCGTGCTCGCCTCGGCGGGTGATCTCGCCGGAGCACAGACCGACCTCGTCTCGCTCCTCCGCCGGCTCGACCGGGTCGGCGTCGACCCGTTCCCCGACGAGCTGCTGGTCCCGGCGGCGGCAGCGCTCCACCTCGGAGAGACCGACCGTGCGGCCCGGTACCTCGGAGCGGTTCGACACGCAGGTCGGCAGACGCAGAGCCTCATGGTGTCCGTGTCGTACCGCGTGCTCCGCGATCACGTACCGCCAGCCGAGGCCGCCGACGTGGGGTCCGACCCGCGAGCCGTCGCCGACGAGGCGCGGGCGTGGTTGGAGTCGGTCGTCAGACCCGAGCCGTCGACGTCGTGACCGAGTCGAGGAACTCGCGGTCGATGTCGAACCCGAGACCCGGCGCGGTGGGCACGGCCACGTGGCCGTCGACGATGGCGATCGGGTCGGTCACGATGTCTCGCTCGTAGAAGCGGGTCGATGCGCTGATGTCGCCCGGCAGCGTGAAGCCGGGGAGCGCGGCGATGGCGGCGTTGGCGGCCCGACCGATGCCGGTCTCGAGCATGCCGCCACACCAGACCGGGATGCCCCGATCGAGGCACAGGTCGTGGATGCGGACCGCCTCGAGGTAGCCGCCGACACGCCCGGGTTTGATGTTGGCGATCTCGCACGCCCCCAGCTCGATCGCGTCGGCCGTCGTGTCCGCGGAGACCAGCGACTCGTCGAGGCAGATCGGCGTCTCGACCTCGGCCGCGAGCCGAGCGTGACCGATGATGTCCTCCTCGGGCAGCGGTTGTTCGATGAGGAGCAGGTCGTACTCGTCGAGCCGGGCCAGGTGGCTGCCGTCGGTTCGCCGGTACGCGGTGTTGGCGTCGACCTGCAGCGGAGTGTCCGGACCGATCAGGTCCCGCACGGCGGCGACATGAGCCACGTCGCTGCCCGGCTCGATCTTCAGCTTGATGCGGACGTAGCCGTCGTCGACGTATCCCTGGACGGCCGCCAGCAGGTCGTCGATCTCGTCGAAGATCCCGATACTCACGCCGCTCGGGATCCGGTCGCGGGTGACACCGAGCATCTCACCGAACGACCGGTCGGCCGCTCGGAGCTGTGCATCGAGCACCGCCGTCTCGAGCGCCGCCTTGGCCATCGGGTGACCGTGCACGTGTCCGAGGCGGACCGCGACGTCGGCGGCCTCGATCGAGGCGTCGCGGAGCGGGTCGACGAGATGGCGGGTGATGACGTCCTGCGCCCCGTCGACGTATTCGGCCGAGTACGTCGGCTCGGCGAGGGCGACGCACTCACCCCAGCCCTCGACCTCGGTCCCGTCGTGGGTCCGGGTCGCCAGGCGGACGAGCAGGATGTCGCGTTCGCGTTCGACGCCGAAGCTCGTGCGGAACGGCACGACCAGCGGCATCGCGATCCGCCGGAGCTCGACGTCGACGAGTTCGAGGGACGGCAGCGGTTCCATCAGACGACCACGTACTCCCCATCGCGGGTGAATCCGACGACCCGTCGCCCTGCGGCGAACGACTCGGTGAACGCTTCTCGGGACTCGAGGCGCAGTCGACGTACCTCGGCCGGGTCGGTGCGGCGCAGTCCGACCACGTCGTCCGGAGTGGGGATGAGGATCGGATCCTCGACGCCGCTCCCGTCGCGGAGCGGGCCGAGTTCGTCGTGCACCGACCACGCCACGAAGAGGCGGTCGGACTCGTCGCCGGCGTTGATCGAGTCGTTCATCGACCCGTAGAACGACGGGAGGTACTCGTGCACGTCGGCACCGAGCACCGCGATGTTGAACCACGCGTTGCGTCGCACGAGCGGGTCGTAGGTCCAGGTGATCCAGTCGATGTCGTGATCGGCCGCCCACTCGCGCTGGTGCATCTTCACGGCCCGACCGAGTCCGGTCGCGCGAGCACCCGGCAGCAGGCCGGTGATGTGGCTGTGCAGCGACGGGCGGCCCTCGTGCCGGCCCAGGATCGCCACCGACGCCCCGAGCACGTGACGTGACTCGCTGGTGGTGTCGAACGCGGCGCTCACGTACCCGCCGCTGTGCGTCACCGCCATGAGGATCTCGATCGACACGAGGTCGCGCGGTGTGCCCCACACCTGCCCGAAGATCTCGACGACACGACGCATCTCGGACGCGTCGTGCAGGTTCCTGATCTCGACGCCGTCCGTCATCGTGCGCCCATCATGGCCGATGAGCCCGTCGGGGCTCGTCGTCCGGCATGACGCCCCTCGCGATCCGGTACGCGCGGCGTACCGCGAGCGCCTGGCGGATCTCCGTGCCGACGTCGTCGGAGAACTCCTCCCGGTACGTCTGGTCGGTGATCAGGAGCACGGTGAAGTACATCCCCGAGAAGGCGCTCAGGAACAGCGAGACGCGCAGCAGCGGCTCGGAGAGGACGAGCGTCCGGTTCGACAGGGAGAACTCGAGCATCACGTTGACGTCGTCGAGCCGGGTCCACGCCTGAGCGGTGTCCCGGCTGATGGCGAGGATCCCGAATCCGACGAAGAACGCGGTCAGCACGACGACGACGAGCGCGATCTGGAGCGCCTGGCCGAAGAACACGACGCTGCCGATGTTGATGCGCTGACGGAACCGCAGACGATCGTGGGCCGGCGCGGTCTCGGGCAGGTCGATCGGTGCCGCCGGGGTGCCCTCGACGAGCTCGCCGACGTCGTCCCAACGGTCGAACGTGTTGAGGGTGCGGATCTGGCGGGGCATCCGGCTGATGGCGAACGACGCGCCCAGCCCGAGGAACACGACGATCACGAGGACGAACGGTGTTCCCTCGAGCGTCCCGGCGACCTCCCACACCTCGGCGTTGACGAACAGGAACGTGTTGAACAGCAAGAGCAGCGGCAGTGCGCGGCCGACGAGCGCACCGAGTTCGCTCAGCTGTTTCGTGCTCTGGCGCGCCGCCCAACGCAGGAGCGGGCCGAGGCCGTACGCCGACCACACGTAGATGGTGGCCAGGAGGACCAGGCCGATCGCCAGCGTCTCGAACGCGTCGCCCACCTGCCCGAACACGAGGTTGGGGATCATGGGTCCGAGGAGGAAGAGCGCCAGTTCGGGGGCGTCGATGTCGGTCGGTCGGGCGAACGTGTCCGATCCTCGGAGACGATTGGAGACCGCCCAGGTGGCGACGATGATCACGACGACCGCGACCGCGGTGAACAGGTTCTCCGCGACGGTGCCCTCGACCAGATCGAGTGCGTTGAAGCCGAGGAGCACGTAGGCCGCCGCGAGGAGGGGGAGTGCTCGTGTCCAAGTGTCGAGCACCGATCCCTCGGTCGTGCGCTCGACGAAGTGCGGCACACCCCGGCGCACGAACCAGCCCTCGATCCGGTCGAGGTCGTCGACCGCGGTGTCCGGGGGCGACGTGACCACGGGCGTCACGGTATCCAACGTCCCGTCGGCGACAGGCGACCACGAACCGGCGAGCACGAACCGACGAACATGGTCGTCGGAGCGCGGGTCGGCGGGGTTCAATGGGGGGATGGCGCGCATCCTGGTGACCGAGCAGATCGCCGACGGTGGACTCGAACGACTTCGCTCCGCGGGGCACGACGTCGACGTCCGACTCGGCCTCTCGCCCGACGAGTTGCTCGACGCCGTCTCCGGCGCCTCCGCCCTCATCATCCGCTCGGCCACCCAGGTGACCGACCACGTCCTCGCCGCCGGTGCCGACCTCATGGTCGTCGGTCGTGCGGGGATCGGGCTCGACAACGTCGACGTCGACGCCGCCACGCAGCGCGGCGTGATGGTGGTCAACGCGCCGCAATCCAACATCGTCTCGGCGGCCGAGCACACGATGGCGCTGTTGCTCGCGGTCGCCCGGAACGTGCCGCAGGCGCACACCGCGCTCGTCGACGGACGCTGGGAGCGCAGCAAGTGGGAGGGTGTCGAGCTCGTCGACAAGACTCTCGGCGTCGTCGGTCTCGGCCGGATCGGCAAGCTCGTCGCCGATCGGGCCAAGGGTTTCGGGATGCGCCTCGTGGCGTACGACCCGTTCGTGTCGGTCGACCGCGCCCGCCAGATGGGGGTCGAATTGCTCGACCTCGACCAGGTGGTCGCCGAGTCCGACTTCCTCACCATCCACCTGCCGAAGACCGCCGAGACCGTCGGACTCGTCAACCGCGACCTGCTGCTCAAGGCGAAGCCGTCGCTGCGCATCGTCAACGTGGCCCGCGGTGGCATCGTCGACGAGAACGACCTCGCCGAGTGCCTGCGCGACGGAGTCGTCGCCGGGGCGGCGCTCGACGTGTTCTCGTCCGAGCCGATGACCGAGTCGCCCCTGTTCGACGTGCCGTCGGTGGTCGTCACACCGCACCTCGGAGCGTCCACCCGCGAGGCCCAGGACAAGGCGGGCGACACCATCGCCTCCATGGTCGAGCTGGCGCTCGCCGGTGACTTCGTGCCGTTCGCCGTCAACGTCAACGCGGCCGAGGCGAACGAGACGATCCGTCCGTTCCTGCCGCTCGCCGAACGACTCGGTTCGCTGTTCGAGTCGCTGGTCGGCGGCGCTCCCGACGTGCTCGAGGTGTGCATCGAGGGCGACATCGCCGGCTACGACACGCGGATCCTCGAGCTCGCCGTGCTGAAGGGCTTCTTCTCTCAGATCTCGGCCGATCCCGTCACCTACGTGAACGCACCGCAACTCGCCAAGGACGCGGGCATGGACGTGCGCGACGTCAACTGCGCCACGTCGGCCGACTTCGTCAACCTCGTGACC
>JBCCTP010000156.1:0-9487 GCA_039198505.1 Actinomycetota bacterium
CCCGGCTCCTGCTCGGTTCGACGCTCGACGTGCTCGGCCGGATCGAGCCGGCCGACGACGACTCGCAGCAACGTCGACTGCGAGCTCAGACCCGCGTCACCCGGATGATCGAAGCGGTGGACGCCGTCATGCGAACGATCGGTGTCGGTGCCGGCGCGACCTCGGGCGAAACGGTCGACGACGGCTCCTCGGGTGACGCTGACGTCGGCGGTGTCGCCGACGCGGTGGCGTTCGTCTCGGGGTCGCCGTCGTCGCCGCAGCTCGAGGTGGCGCCGCTCGATGTCGGACCCACGTTGGTGGAACGGGTCTGGAATCGGCGCACGGCGATCCTGACGAGCGCCACGATCCCGGCGAGCCTTCCGCAGCGGTTGGGACTCGACGCGGTCGAGTCCCGGGTTGGTCCGTCGGGCGTCGAGGTCCTCGACGTCGGGAGCCCGTTCGACTACGAGAACCACTCGCTGCTGTACTGCGCGATCCATCTCCCGAACCCGAACTCGGCCGCGTTCCGGGAACAGGCCGATGAAGAACTCGCCGCCATGATCGAGGCCGCCGGTGGCCGCACCCTCGCCCTGTTCACGAGCTACCGGGCGATGGACGAGGCAGCCGACAACGTGCGGGATCGAATCGGATCACGATTCCCGATCCTGACCCAGCGCGACCTGCCCAAGCCCGCCCTCGTGAAGGCGTTCGCCAACGATGAGGCCACCTGTCTCTTCGCGACGGCGGGCCTCTTCCAGGGCGTCGACGTGCCGGGTCGGACGCTGTCGCTGGTGGTGATCGATCGCATCCCGTTCCCTCGCCCCGACGATCCGCTGCTGTCCGCTCGCCGCGACGCTCTCGGGCGCGAGGCGTTCGGCCAGATCGACCTCCCCCGGGCGTCGACGATGCTCGCCCAGGCAGCGGGGCGACTCATTCGCAGCGCGACCGACCGTGGCGTCGTCGCCGTCCTCGATCCCCGACTGGGGAAGGCCGGATACCGCTGGGACATCGTCAACGCCCTCCCACCCATGAAGCGCACCCGCCACCGCTCCGAGGTCGAGGACTTCCTCCGCGCCGTGACCTCGGGGGTCTGACCCGGGAGGTCGCGGTCCGGTCCGAGGGGGTCGAGGGTGCACGCGTACCGTTGGCGTATGGCGACCACCGAGTCCGCACGGAGCCAGATCATCCGCCGACTGCGCTCCACCATCGAGCACGTCGAGCACGACACGTTCCCGCAGGTCGACGAGCACATGATCGTGCCGGTCACCCACTACACCGATCCCGAGCGGTGGCAGCGCGAGGTCGACCTCATCTTCAAGAAGGTCCCACTCATGCTCGGCTTCTCGGTCGAGATCCCCGAGCCCGGCGACTACAAGGCCATGGACGTGTGCGGCGTCAAGCTCATCATCACCCGCAACCGAGAGGGACAGGTCAAGGCCCACGTCAACATGTGCTCGCACCGAGGCGCGCAGCTCGTCGACGAAGGGTCGGGGTCGACCCGTCGGTTCGCCTGTCCGTACCACAACTGGAACTACGACTCCGACGGCGCTCTCGTCGGGGTGACCAATCGCTCCGACTTCGGCGAGATCGACGACCTCGATTGTCTCGCGCTGACGTCACTCCCGGTCGCCGAGCGCTGCGGACTGATCTGGGTCACACTCGACCCCGGCAGCACGATCGACCAGGAGGCGGCGGTCGACGCCCACCTCGGTGATTACGCACAGATGCTCGACCACTTCGACTTCGGGTCGTGGCACCACCTCGGCAGCCAGCAGATCCCCGGACCGAACTGGAAGCTCGCGTACGACGGGTATCTCGACTTCTACCACATCCCTTTTCTGCATCGGGACACGTTCGGACCCGACTTCTCGAGTCGTCCGATCTACGACTCGTGGGGCCCGCACACCCGCATGACCGCATGGCACGAGAGCGTGCTGAAGTTCCGCGACGTCGCCGACGACGACCTCCCGCTCGCCGAGTTCGACGGCGGCGTGTGGACGATCTTCCCCCACGTGTCGATCGCCGGCTTCCCGGTCGGCGAGCGCGGACTCATGGTGTCGCAACTGTTCCCCGGGGACTCCCCCGACACCTCGGTGACCATCCAGAACTTCCTCACGCTCACCGAACCCGACGACGAGCTGCGCGAGCTGGCGAAGAAGACCGCCGCCTTCTACGACCACGTCGTGCGGGACGAGGACTACTTCACCGGCATCCGGATCGGCGAGAACATCGCGTCGGGAGCGAAGTCGGAGTTCTTGCTCGGTCGGAACGAAGGCGGCAACCAGCACTTCCACCGCACGGTCAACGCCATCGTCGACTGACGTCGCCCCGGGGCGGCCCCGGGCCACGCCTCACCGACG
Organism: Actinomycetota bacterium; assembly: GCA_039198505.1. Taxonomy (GTDB): domain Bacteria; phylum Actinomycetota; class Acidimicrobiia; order Acidimicrobiales; family Ilumatobacteraceae; genus Ilumatobacter_A. The sequence continues at coordinate 2,340 of JBCCTP010000156.1, forward strand.
GAGGGGCTGCACGCTCCGATACGTCGCAGACCGCCACGCCCATTCGAGCGGGCCGTAGCGGAACCGGGCGAGCCACACCGGCGACCACCACAGTTGCAGCGCCCACACCCCGACGACCACGCCCAGCAGGGCGAGGCGACCGAGGTCGTCGAGGACGGAACCGAGCAGCACCACGCCGATCAGCGTCTGCGCGATGTAGTTGGTCAGCGCCATCCGCCCGACCGCTTCGAGCCTCGACCGGACGTCGGTACGGCCGGCTGCGGCGAGCCGACGACCGACGAGGATCACGCCGGCGACGATCGCCATCGCTGCAGGGACGGTGCCCAGCGTGTTCGGGATGGAGGCGACGACGGCGATCGAGGGATCGAAGTCCTCCAGCGAGAGCCAGATCACCCCGACGGAGGCGAGCGCAACGCCGATGAGACCACCCACCACGACGACTCGGCGGTAGGCGGCGGAGGTCCATCCACCCGACAGGAAACCGCGCCGATACAACACGATGCCGATCAGCATCAGCCCGAACGCTCGGACGAAGAAGTCGGCCACCAACCAGACGCCGACAGCATCGGACATGTCGCCGGGGACGCCCCAGTACTCGCCGAGTCCCTCGCCGTCCGGCCCGACATCGGTCTGCGCCAGCAGCGCACCGACGGGCGAGAGCAGGACGACACCCGCACCGACGGCGATCAGCGTTCGGTCCGACCAGCGACGAGCTGCGATCACGAACGGAGCGCAGATCGCGTAGACGACCAGCACATCGCCATCCCACATCAGCGTGTGGAGCAGACCGATCGCGAGCAGGAGCACATTGCGCCACAGGCTGAGTCGGGTCGCGTTCGCTCCCTTGGCGATGGCTCGCTCGTGGAAGAGCACGATTCCGGCGCCGAACAGCATCGAGAACACGGCCATGAACTTCTGATCGACGAACACCTCCCCGAGCACACCGACCGTGCGGTCGACGGCCGTGTCGGAGCCGGCGACGTCGATGTTGAAGTAGCCGGGAACGCCGTGAGCGAAGTTCACGATGTTCATCAGCAGGATCCCGAGCACGGCGACGCCACGCACGAGGTCGAGGTCGACGAGTCGATCGGTCGTCGGCCGCGGCGGCTGATCCTGGTCGGGTCGCGTCACGACGTCACTCACCCGGCGCACGGTACGCAGGACCGAACTCCCCTGCATCCGACGCGCGCGTCTCGGCCCTCCTCCGACCGGCGGATCGCGCCTCAGTCCGTCGATGGACGGGACGTCAGGAACGGATGAGGCGACCGGGCCGCGCGCCGGTGTCGGCGTCGTTCTCCCGCGTGATCACGCCGTCGACCAGCGTGGCGACGTAGCCCTCGACGGGCTGCATCAGCCGGGTCCCGCCGGCGGGCAGGTCGTCGTGAGCCACCGGCGCGAACACCGAGAGCCGATCGAGATCGATGACGTTGACGTCGGCCTTCTTGCCGGGCGCGAGCGTCCCACGATCGTGGAATCCGTAGAGCGCCGCGTTCCGAGCGGTCTGCTTGTGCACCACGAACTCGATCGGCAGGCGGCCGTCTCGCTCGCGATCACGTGTCCAATACGTCAGTTGAGTGGTGGGCATCGTGCCGTCGCAGATGAGCGTCACGTGGGCGCCCGCATCGGAGAGCCCGGTCACCGTGTGCTCGTTCACGAGCATCTCCCGGAGCACGTCCATGCGAGCCGGCACGTCGACCGTGCTGAGCGAGGCGAAGCGAGTCCCGCCGTCCTCGAGGAGGAAGTCGTAGAGGAAGTCGAGCGGCTCACGGCCCGCCGCTCGCGCCTGCGCACCGATCGTCCGATCGATCCCCGGCTCGAGCTCGACGGGGTTCTCGAGCGGATACATCACCGCGGCCGACCGGGCGAACAGACCGAAGACGTTCTCCATCGATCCCGGCGCCTCGGGGCGGATGCCCTTCTCGGTGAGCAGCGCCTCCTTCACCGACGGGTCACCCATCGCCGCGACACGCTCGGCCAGCGGGAGGTGGGCCAGCTTCTCGAGGTACGTGGGGCAGCGCATGAACGGGTGGTACGCGCTGAGGCCGGTGAGGAAACCGATCGGACGCGACGACACCTGCGGGTGCAGGCGAGCGCCCTCGGCGTTGGCGTCGTCGGTCATCCGGAGGATCTCTCGCCACAGGTCGGGGTCGTAGTCGGGCGACTGGACGAGCGTGAACGTGACCGGCCGACCCGACTCGAGCGAGAACCGACGCATCAGGTCGTGCTCGAGTTCCTGCGTGGTCTTCTCTCCTCCGAGTGACTCGAGCTTGCCGACGGTGCCGGCCGGGATCATCTCGAAGACGCCCTTGCCGACGCGCTTCATCGCCCGACCGATCTCGAGGAGCTCCTCGTCGGCGGCGAAGGTGCCCGGGACCGGCTCACCCCACAGGGCGCGGTGACCGATGGTGCGCGAGGTCGAGAAGCCGACGGCGCCGGCGTCGATGGCATCGGCGACGATTCGCCCCATCGATTCCATGTCGTCCTCGGTGGCGTCCTCGTTCAGCCGACCGCGCTCGCCCATCGCGTAGAAGCGGACGGCGCCGTGTGCGATCTGGGCCGCCACGTCGAGTGCGTACTCGTGGCCCGACAGGTGATCGAGGTAGTCGCCGAACGACTCCCACTCACCCCACGGCATGCCCTCGTGCAGTGCGGCGCCGGGGATGTCTTCGACACCCTCCATCAGCTCGATGAGGTCCTTCTCGGTGCCGGGCGCGACCGGTGCGAACCCGACACCGCAGTTGCCCATCACCACTGTGGTGACGCCGTTGTGCGACGACGGTGCGATCTCGCTGTCCCACGTGACCTGACCGTCGTAGTGGGTGTGAACGTCGACCCACCCGGGCGACACGATGGCCCCGTCGGCGTCGATCGTGCGTCGGCCCGCTTCGTCGACGGTGCCCACCGCGGTGATCACGCCCTCGTCGACGGCGACGTCTCCGATGAACGGTTCAGCGCCGGTCCCGTCGACGACGGTGCCATTCCGGATCACGAGTTCGTGCATGACCCGACGCTAGGTGGCCGGCTCGATCAGCCCCGAGCCGTGCGCGCCGGCTCGGTGCGGCGACCTGGGCACAACCGGACAGTGTCCGGATCTGGCCCGGGCGCAGGTGGACAGCAGATGGTGGCCGGGGCGTCAGGCGACGGCGGCGCCGTGGATGGTGGAGATGACGTCGCCGAGGTGACGATCGAACTCGTCGTCGGACATCGTGACGAGCAGTCCGTCGAGCAGCGCCCTCGAGAAGCTGGCGACCACACCCGGGTTCCGACCGAGGAGGTCGCACGCCTGGTCGATGGCGTAGCCGCCCGACAGCGCGACGACCTTGAGCACCTTGGGGTGCTCGACGAGCGCCCGGTACCGACCGTCGGTGGTGGGCAGCGTGAGCTTGAGCATCACCTCGGACCCGTCGGGCACGGTCGAGCCGAGGTGCTCCATGCACGCGTCGAACAGCTGGCCCTCGGCGACGTCCTTGCCCTCGCTGTTGATCGACACCTCGGGCTCGATGATGGGCATCAGCCCGCGATCGAGGATCTGCATCCCGATCTCGAACTGCTGCGCGACGTTGTCGGCGACTCCGGTGCCGACCGGCTCCTTGATCACCGAGCGCATCTTGGTCCCGTACACACCGCGCTCGTTCGCCAGTGTCAGTTGCTCGTCGAGATCGGTGATCGGCTTCATCAGCTGCACCCCCGACTCCTCGTCGGCCAGACCCTTGTCGACCTTCATGAACGGGACGATGTGCTTCTCCTGCCAGAGGAACTCGGGGGTCGGACGACCGGCCACCTCGCGCCGAACCGTGCCCTCGAACAGGATCGCACCGGCGAGCTGCTCGCTCGAGAACGACGAGCTCGTCATGATCCTCGAGCGCATCTCGTGGATGAGGTCGAACATCTCGTCGTCGCTCTCGGGCACGGGGTCGACGCCGTAGTTGCGCAGCGCCGTGGGGCTGCTGCCTCCGCTCTGGTCGAGAGCGGCGAGGAACCCACCGCTCGACTCGACGACCGACCGCATCTCCGACACGACTTCACCAGGCAATCCCGACATGGCGGCGAAGATACCGCAGCGCCGATCGAGACGTTCGAAGGATCATGTGCGGGCCGCTCACCCACGGGTCGCCGGCAGCCGTTGACTACCGTCCGGCCGATGGCCGACTCACCGTCCGATCGCGTCGTTCACCACCGGATCGTCGACGACATCGCCACGATCACACTCGACTCGCAGCACAACCGGAACGCACTGTCGCGCCAGCTCCTCGACGAGTTGCACGAGTCGATCGACGCAGCCGAGGCGTCCGACTCCCGGGCGATCGTGCTCCGCCACGAGGGCCCGGCGTTCTGCGCCGGCGCCGACCTGAAGGAGCGATCCGACGGTCCCACCGACTCGACACCGATGGTCGATGCGCTCCGCCGACTGATGGACACCCCGCGTCCCACCATCGCGGCCGTCGACGGCGCCGTGCGCGCCGGTGGGATCGGGCTGATGGCGTCGTGCGACCTCGTCGTCGTCGACCGATCGGTCACCTTCGCCCTCACCGAGGTCCGGATCGGGGTCGCCGCCGCGATCATCTCGGTACCGATCCTGCGCCGCGTGCCGGCGCCTCGCATCGCCGCAGCGATGCTGACCGGTGAGCCGTTCGACGCGGTCGAGGCACGATCGATCGGGCTGATCACACACGTCACCGACGACGTGGCTGCCACGGTCGCGGAACTCGTCGCCGGTGTGCGAGCGGGCGCGACCCGCGCGGTGGCCGAGACTAAGGCGCTGCTCACCCTGGTCCCGACGCTGCCTCGCGACGAGGCGTTCGATCGAATGGCATCGCTGTCGACCGAGCTCTTCTCGGGACCCGACGCAGCCGAGGGGATGGCGGCGTTTCGCGAGAAGCGTCGCCCGGCCTGGCACCCCGACGCCTGAGATCGAATTCCTACGACACGGACGTTTCAACGAGGGCTGTGACGTGGAACACTCTTCTTCATGACAGCCACTGATGTCCCCGTCCGCGAATCGACGAACGAGGAGATCCAGGAACGAATCGCCGGGCAGAACATCCCCAAGCGGTTCCTCGCCAACGTCGCCGCCAACGGCTCGACCACCGCCCTCCGGTGGAAGGACGGCAGCGGTGAGTGGCAGAGCTGGACGTTCGACGATCTGGCCGACAAGACCGCCCGCCTCGCCACGGCTCTCCGCGACCTCGGTGTGGGCCCCGGCGACCGCGTCGTGATGATGATCGGCAACCGGCCCGAGTTCCATCCCCTCGATCTCGCGGTGCTGTTCCTCGGCGCCACGCCGGTCTCGATCTACAACTCCTCGGCGCCCGACCAGATCCGGTACCTCGTCAACGACTGCGGCGCGAAGGTCGCCGTCCTCGAGCACGCCGACTACCTCGAGCGCTTCCAGAGCGTCCGCTCCGAGATCCCGTCGATCGAGCACATCGCCGTCATCGAGGTCGACGACTCGATCGGCGACGACGTCGTCCGATTCGACGACATGCTCGCCCACGATCCCGTCGATCTCGCCGCCGAGGCCGAGACCGCGTCGCTGAGCGACATCGCCACGATCATCTACACCTCGGGCACCACCGGCCCACCCAAGGGCGTGGTGCTGACCCACGGCAACGTCGTGTGGACCCTCGAGTCGGTCGGCGAGACGATGCGCAACCAGATCGGCTTCGAGTCGTTCGCCGGCAAGCGCCACCTGTCGTACCTGCCGATGGCGCACATCATGGAGCGCCTCCTCGGCCACTACTACAACGTCGACTTCGGCACCGAGATCTCGTGCTGTCCCGACACGTCACAGATCTCGGCGTACCTGGGCGACGTGCACCCGCACCTCTTCATCGGCGTGCCGCGCGTGTGGGAGAAGCTCTACGCCGGCGTCAACGCCGCGCTGGCGGGTGACCCCGAGAAGGCCGAGAAGTTCAACGAGGCGGTCGCCGCCGCCAAGCCGATCGCCGAGAAGATGACCTGGGGCACGGCCACGCAGGAGGAGATCGACACCTGGAACTTCCTCGACGCCGTCGCCTTCCAGACGGTGAAGGGGCTCATCGGGCTCGACCAGGCCGAGTTCTGCATCACCGGGGCGGCACCGATTCCCGCGGAGATCCTCGAGTGGTTCCGCACGATCGGTGTGCCGCTCACCGAGGGCTACGGCATGTCCGAGACCATGGCGGTCCTCACCTGGGCGGCCAAGGCGAAGCCCGGCTTCGTCGGCCGTGCCGCTCCCGGCGTGGAGATGAAGCTCGGCGACGACGGCGAGGTCCTCGCTCGTGGCGGGAACATGTTCGACGGCTACCTCGGTCTGCCCGACAAGACCGCCGAGACGATCGACGGCGAGGGCTGGGTGCACACCGGTGACATCGGTGAGATCGACGGCGACGGCTACCTCAAGATCGTCGACCGCAAGAAGGAACTCATCATCACCGCCGGCGGCAAGAACGTCAGCCCGGCCAACCTCGAGTCGGCGCTCAAGATGATCCCGCTCGTCGGCCAGGCGTGTGCGGTGGGCGATCAGAAGCCGTTCATCGCTGCGCTCGTGGTGCTCGATCCCGACGCCTCGGCGGCGTGGGCGGCCGAGCACGGACTGTCGGGTGCCGATGCCGAGATGTCGGCGCTCGCCGCGAACCCCGACGTCATCGCCGAGATCGAGACCGGTCTCGCCGCCGCGATGGCCGACTTCAACAACGCCGAGGCCGTCAAGAAGGTCACGGTGTTGGGCGAGGAATGGCAGGCCGACTCCGATCTGCTGACGCCGACCATGAAGCTCAAGCGCCGGGGCATCCACGACAAGTTCGCCGGCGAGATCGCTGCTCTCTACGAGAAGTGATTTCCGCCTGAGCCGGCTGTTCGCCGGGGGGTGATGAGAGGGCCCGGACGTCTCGGCGTCCGGGCCCTTTCGCGGCCGGCATCACGCCTGGGGTCAGACCCAGAACGTGACACCGGGAACCGACCGGCGTCCGCGAGCGTCTCAGTACGGTGACAGTCGTGCGGGCACTCGCCGTCGTTGGTCTCGTGGCGGCGATCGTCGCGTGTGACTCGGGAGGCATCGATGTCCCTGTGGCGACGGTCGAGGCACCGCCGGTGAGCGACTCGGTCCGTGTCACGAGCTCGCTCACACCTCCCGACGACGACCTGCGCCAGGTGTTCGACGCAGGGGC
>JBCCTP010000157.1:0-9440 GCA_039198505.1 Actinomycetota bacterium
CACAGGTGGCGGCCCTCCTCGACGTTGACCTGGAACAGGTTGCGGGCGTCGTACAGCGACGGCGCCGTGGTGCCGAGGTGACGCTGCTGCTCGACCGATGCCGGCTCGGTGTCACCCTGCACCACGATGAGGCGACGCAGGTCGGCGCGGTACTCGCCGGGCACCTCCTGCCAGACGTCCTCGCCCTTGTGGTCGCCGAAGGCGATCGTGCGGTCCTTCTCCTGCTCGGCGAGGAAGATGCCCCACCGATAGTCGGGCATCTCGACGTGGTCGAAGTGCGCCCAGCCCTCCTGGCCCACGTCGACCGCCGTGCGCAGGTACACGGGGTTGCGCTGGAACACGGTCGGGCCGAGATCCTCCCACCAGCGGATGAACTTCGGCTGCCAGTTCTCGAGCGCCCGCTGCAGACGACGATCACCTGCGAGGTCGACGTTGTTCGGGATCTTGGCGTCGATGTCGACGGTGGTCATCTCGGTTCTCCTCGGAGTGAGAAGCGACACTCTGGGTCAGGCACAAAGTGTCGCTAGACGCGGTGGGGGTCGAAGTCGGGGCGGGAGCCGGTGCCGAAGCGGCGCAGCGCGCCCTCCGGACCGACGGCATTGGGTCGTTGGAAGATCCAGTTCTGCCACGCTGTGAGGCGGGCGAAGATCTTGGTGAGCATCGTCTCGGGACCGACGAACCGATAGTTCGCCTCCATCCCCGTGAGCGCGTCGGGCGAGAAGCTCGCGCGCTCTTCGAGCGTGAGGCGCACCTCGTCGGGCCAGTCGAGGTCGTCGGGTGTCTCGGTCACGAGCTCGACGTTCATCGCCGCCGCGGCGTCGAGGTCCTTGCCGACCATCGCTACGGCGGCCGCCAGCGCGGAATCTCGGCCCCAGAACCGGGTGGCCAGCCGGCTCAGGCCGTTGATCATCGGGACCGCTCCACCATGGGACGAGTGATTCACCTCGGTCAGCCGGATCGTCGCCGGCTCGGGCGGATCGTCGAGGTCCTCCCACGTGCCGTCGAGCATGAAACTGCGATCGGCCGCCAACAACAGCTCGGCCAGGAGACCGACGAAGCACGAACCCGGCTCGACGAGTGCGACCAGCGATCGCGACGACACGTCGACGCGCGACAGCGTGCGACCCCACATGAGCCGCACCTCGCGCACGAGCCAGTCGTCAGCGTCGGGACCCGTGAGGATCGCCTCGGCCTGTGCCACCGCGTCGCCCTCACCTGTCGTGCGGAACACCCAGGTCCCGATCTCGGGCTCGTTGAGCCGGAGGTGGAGGATCGCATCGTCGAGCTCGCGCACGACCCGAAGCACCCACGCATCGGCGCCCGCAGCGTGAAGGCCGGCGGCGTCAGCAGGCTCGTCTCCGATCGGAGCGGCGACCACGAACGTCGCCGTACCGAGCGATCGATCGATCTCGATCGACAGCGTCGACCAGTCGATCGCCTCGACCTCGTCACCCTGCTCCCCCGTCGGCGACATCTGGTGCCTGACACCGTGTGTCCGGTCGATCGGACCGAGCTCGATGCCGACCGCATCGGCCGGGCGATCGGACTCGGCGGAACGCACCGCAGCTCGCTCGGCGACCAGTGCGTCGAACCCGCTCGGCGGGGCGATGTGGTCGACGAGGTTCCAGTCGACCGCTGTCTGGCCTTTCACGCCCTCGGTCTTGGTGGCGAACGCGTCGGCGAGGTCACGACGCACGAACCGCTTGTCGACCACCCGGGTGAGACCACCCGTCCCGGGCAGCACCGCGAGCAGAGGGATCTCGGGCAGCGACACCGCCGAGGACTTGTCGTCGACCAGCAGGATCTCGTCGCACGCAAGGGCGAGCTCGTACCCACCGCCGGCCGCCGTGCCGTTGACCGCGGCGATCCACACCTGGCCCGAGTTGGCCGACGCGTCCTCGATCCCGTTGCGCGTCTCGTTGGTGAACTTGCAGAAGTTGACCTTGTGGGCGTGGGTCGACCCGGCGAGCATCTGAATGTTCGCCCCGGCGCAGAAGATCTTGTCGAGCCCGCCGGTCACCACGACCGCCTTCACACCCGGGTGCTCGAACCGCAGCCGCTGCACCAGGTCGTACAGCTCGATGTCGACACCGAGGTCGTACGAGTTGGTCTTCAGCTCGTAGTCACCCCGCAGCCCGCCGTCGGGATCGACGTCCATGGTCACCGTGGCGACGGCACCGTCGACCCCGAACCGCCAGTGCCGGTACCGAGAGGGATCGGTCCGCACGTCGATCGAGTCGGCGGCGTCGGTCACGGAGGTGCCCTCGGTCACGTCCCAGATTCTACAGATCCGTCAATCCTCGTCAATCGTCCGTAGAACGAAGTCCGCCACGACGTCGACCACTCGCTCGGCGTCTTCGTGGTGCAGGAGATGACCCAGCCCGGCCAGCAGCTCGACCCGCGCGTTGTCGCCGATCACCTGCGCCGTGGCGAAGGCGTGCTCCGACGATGCGTACTCGTCGCCGTCGCCCTGCACGACGAGCGTCGGTGCCTCCACCCCACTCAGCATCGGTCGGATGTCCCACGTGGCGAACGCGTCGCTCGTCCAGACGATCGACCACGCGCCGAACACGGCGGACGGATGGTCGTGCGACCTCGCCAACCCGGCGATGTACGGCTCGGGGTTCTCCCGCATTGCGGCGATCGACGACGACGTCAGATGCTCGACCCACGAGTGAGCCGCCAGCAGCACGAGTGGCGACTCGGTCGGTGTCGTCGCCGCATGGATCGCAGCGATCGACCCGCCGTCGGAGTGGCCGACGAGGACGGGATCGGGAGCCCCGACCGCCTGGAGCAAACCACCCAGCACCACCGCCTCACGATGCAACCAGTCGGCCGGCCAACCACCCGTCGGCACCGGCGTCGACGCTCCGTGCCCGGCGCGCTCGTACGCCGTCACGGTCAGCCCGGTGCGTGCGGCGAGGAGCGCCGGTGTGTCACGCCACTGCCGGATCGAGCCGAGCCCGTCGTGCAGCATCACGACGTCGGGCGCCCCGTCCGGCGCCCCTGCCGAACCCCACGTCGCCGTCCGGAGCCGGCACTCGCCGACCTCGACGGTCGCAGCGACCGGTCCGACCGGTGCGTCCTCCATCACCCCGGTTGTACCGGACTGCGGACGGATCCTCCCGACCGGCGCGTGCTCGGAGACCTACCCTGAGCGGATCGGCATGCTCGACGACTTCGCGGACTCCCCCGCCGCCCTGGCCCCGGTACTGGGGGCGCGAAAGGACCGCAGCGCCGGCGTCGAGTCGAGCGGCGACCTGCTCATGACCGCGCTCGGCGAGTTCGTCCTCCCCGCCGGCGGACAGGTCTGGACGCAGACCCTCGTCGACGTCATGGATCGCCTCGGCGTCCGCGACAAGGCCACCCGACAGGCCCTCTCCCGCATGGAGACGCGCGGGTGGCTCGCCCGCGAGCGGGTCGGCCGCCGGACCATCTGGTCGCTCACTCCCGAGTCGACCCGGCTGCTGCAGACCGGCGCTGATCGGATCTACGGACTCGGTCGACGATCCCGAGAGTGGGACGGCCGGTGGTCGGTCGTCCTCGCATCGGTCCCCGAATCGGATCGCAAGGTCCGCCACCAGATCACCACCGCACTCAGTTGGGCCGGCTACGGCTCGATCGGCCCCGGCATCTGGATCTCGCCGTGGACCGACGACGAGCCGAGTGCGATCTCGGCGCTCGCCGACACCCACGTCGACGCCACCACGTTCCGCGCCGAACTCGGCGAGCTCGGCTCCGGCACCGACCTCGCCGCTCGAGCGTGGGACCTCCCGGCGCTTCGCGAGGCGTACGTCGCGTTCCTCACGAACGTCCGGGCCGAGATGCCCAACGGCGACCCGTCGGGAGCGGGCGACGCGGTCCACCTCGTCCGTGTCGTCCACGAGTGGCGCCGGTTCCCGTTCCTCGACCCGCAACTGCCCGTCGAACTCCTCCCCGACGACTGGCCCGCATCGGAGGCAGCGGATCGATTCGCCGAACTCCGGTCGGCCCTCGGCCCGCCGGCGCGAGCGTGGTGGTCTTCGACCGAGCGACACTTCGGCGGACACTGACCGACCCGACGACCGCTCCCTCCGCGGTCACATCACCACCGTCAGAGACGTGACAGCTCATTCGCAGTCCGGCGACGAAGGGATGAAAGTCCCTGCACCGTCGAACTCCGGCGACGTAACTTGCCAGTTCGTGAAGACGTCGAGAATCCGCCCTCTCGTCGCGATCGCCGCACTGCTGCTCCTGCTCGCCCCCGCGGGCGGGACCGCTCGAGCGACGACCGGCCCCTACATCACCTTCTGCAAGATCGAGGCCAACGGGTCCTGGGAGATCCTGCGGGTCGACTACACGTGGATCATGAACGGTTACCGGTTCCAGGACGGCAACATCATCCCGCCGTTCTCCGTCGACCTCGGCACCGAGACGATCTCGTTCCCGGGAATGAACCTCGACACCGTGTACCCGAGTGGCCACACCGGCCAGGAGATCCTCGACAACGGCTGCGAAGTGCCACCGCCACCTGCGCCACCCTCGAGCAGCACGACGACGACCACCACCACGACCACCACGACGGTCCCGCCGACGACGAGCACTCCGCCACCGTCGACCGTTCCACCGGCGCCGGGTCCACCCGCCAGCACGACCACGACGACCTCGACCCCGCCGAACGGCGACGCACCGCCGGCACCACCCGCACCGCCCACCACTGAGACGCCGCCGGCGGCACCACCTGCCCCGCCGACCACCGTGGAACCACCGGCTCCACCGGCAGCCGACCCGCCCGAGTCGTCACCGCCCTCCGGTGGTGCGCCCCCGCGCCAGTCGGAGCCACCGATCGATCCCCCCGACGGGCCCGATCTGCCCAACACCGGAGGGTCCGCGGTCTCGGGCCTCGTGGGAACCGCCCTCGTCCTGCTGTTCGCCGGATCGGTGTTGCAGGTGATGGGTCAACGTCGCCGGACGAGCTGACCCACCGGGCTCGACACGTCAGGCGGCGACGCCGGGTGTCGCCGGTGTCGCTGATGCGGCCTCGGCGAGTCGACCTCGGCCGGTCGCGATGATCTCGTCGTTGAGCTCGCGGATGCAGTCACTCGCCGACGTTCGGCAGCACCACGGCGCCACGGCGTGCACCGCCGCCCGCACGGCGGCACCGGCGAGGCGCCGACTGAACCTGAACGCGACACGCTGGTGCTCGAAGTAGGTCTCGCCGACCTGGGCCGGATGATCGGTGAAGCGGCTCGTCAGCGACATGGCTCCACGGTAAAGACGACCACAGGAACAGGTCAGGTGAATCCTCCGCTCATCCACACCGGTTGGAGTACGATCATCTCCGATTCCTCCGATTCGAAGGACGTTCTCCCATTCTCGACGAAATCGATCGACATATTCTCCAATTGCTGCAGCGAGATGCATCTCTCTCGGTGCGTGAGATCGGTGAACAGGTCGGCCTCAGCGCCACCCCGTGCTGGCGGCGCATCCGCCACCTCGAGGAGTCCGGTGTCATCACCCGCCGCGTGGCCGTGATCGATCCGGCGACGGTCAACCTTGCGGTCACCGCGCTCGTCCTCATCCGGACCAACGAACACAATCGGGCGTGGCTCGCCGACTTCGTGGCCGGGATCGATCGGTTCGACGAGGTCGTCGAGGCGTACCGGACCAGCGGCGAGATCGACTATCTCCTCAAGGTCCGCGTCCCCGACATCGCCGCCTACGACGCCTTCTACCAACGCCTGATCGAGGAGGTCGACCTCTACGACGTGCGGACCACGTTCGTGATGGAGGAGATCAAGAGCACGACCGAGATCCCCCTCCGGTACACCTGAGCCCCACGGACCGGACGGCCGTGATCGCCCGGTCCGTGGTCGGACGGCCGCGTGGCGCGATGATCATGACGTGCGGCCCATCGTCTCGTCCGACGACCTGATCGATCTCCTCGGTCCCTCCGACTCACCCGACGGAACGGTGCTGATCGAGGTCGGCACCACCATGGCCGGCGGCGACCCCGCAGCCTCGTTCGGCACGAAGCGCATCGCCGGCGCCCGCCTGCTCTCGCTCGACGACGATCTGGCCAGCGACCCCGGTCCCCACGTCGGTCGACATCCTCTGCCCTCGCCGGTCGACTTCGCCGCCGCCCTCGGTCGCGTCGGTGTGGGTGATCGCACGTCGGTCGTCGCCTACGACCGCGTGATCGGGGGGCACGCCGCACGCCTGGTGTGGATGCTGCGCGTCCTCGGTGGACACGCGGCGCTGCTCGACGGTGGCCTGACCGGATGGACCGGTCCGACCGAGTCGGGACCGCCCGCTGCCGTCGAGCCCGTCGATCGAACGCCGCTCGGGTGGCCCGACCACGCGCTCGCCGACGCCGACGACGTGGCCCGACTGATCGACGACGGCGGCACGGTCGTCGACAGCCGGGACGCCGCCCGGTACCGCGGCGAGATCGAACCGCTCGATCCGGTCGCCGGGCACATCCCCGGGGCGATCAACCTGCCGTTCGCCGAGAACCTCGTCGCTGGCGCGGACGGCAGTCCGACCGCGACGTTCCGATCGCTCGACGAACTCGACCAGCGGTTCCTGTCCGTGTCGGCGGCCGCCGACGCCGGACAGCTGATCGTCTCGTGCGGTTCGGGCGTCACCGCGTGCCACAACGCACTCGCCCTCGAGGCGGTCGGCTACCGGCGGCCGAAGGTGTACGTCGGATCGTGGTCGGGGTGGTCGTCCGATCCGCACCGACCGGTCGCCGTCGGCGACGAGGCGTGACGGATCAGCGAGGACGGTCGGGCCGGCGGCGCGGTCTCGCCGATCAGCTCACTCCTTGTTCTCGAGCAGCTCGACCCAGTTGCCATCGGGGTCGACGATCATCGAGATGCGGACCTTCGGGCGGATCTCGGAGCAGTCGACCGGCACGTCGTAGCCGGCATCTCGGCACCGCGCCGTCAGCCCGTCGATGTCGGCGACGCTGATCGTGAAGTACCGGAATCCACTCGCCGCGGTGATCCCGCCCGGCGCCGCCGCGGCATCGGGAAGGTCGTCGAGCGCCACGAGCTTGATGAGCGACGTCCCGCACATCAGCCGGTGCATCGTGCCGGGAAAGGCGCCAGGCATCGGGGTGTCGGCGACGTGATCGAATCCGAGCACATCGCGGTAGAACGCCAGCGCGGCGTCGGCGTCGCGCACCACGATGCCGAGATCGATCGAGTCCTTGGTCAGTGAGATCGCCACCTCCGCAGGGTAGTGACGCCGTCTCGGGTGGGGCTGCGTCGCGCTCGGTAGCGTCCGAGGACATGCAGGACATGCAGATCGTCGCGGCCCTCTTCGTCGAGAACTTCGAGATGCGACAGGCTCCCGGCCCGTCGACCCGCATCGACATGAGCGGGATCATGTTCTCGCAAGCGGCGCCGTCGCCCGTGCCGCTCACTCTCTCGCCGCACCTCGTGGCGTTGATCCACTGCCCCGACGATGGCGCCGGAAACGGCGTCTTCGAGGTGATCTTCCGGAAAGGAATGGACGAGGAGGACGAGCAGGTGGCCCGCAACGTCAGCCCGTTCCAGGTCGAGCCCGGCAAGTTCACGTACCGCCTGGTCCGCGGTGAACTCGACTTCGACGAGTACGGCCAGGTGTTCGCCCACTGCCGCGTCGACCGTGGCCCGTGGACGATCGTGCCGTTCACGCTCCTGCCGCCCGTCGAGGGAGCGGCCGGTGACTCCGGCGGCGCCGACTGGCAGGCCCACGGCGACGCCAACACGTAGCGACACTGTGGGTCAGGCACACAGTGTCGCATCGGGGGCCGAAGGCGCCGCAGCGACACTTTGTGCCTGACCCAGACTGTCGCCGGGCTACGTTCGGCGCGTGGCTCTCTCCCCCGAACTCGACCAGCAGGCCGTCGACGTCATCCGTGGTCTGGCGATGGACGCACCGCTCGCTGCCAACAGCGGACACCAGGGCACCGCCATGGCGCTCGCCCCGCTCGGACACGTGCTCTACAGCCGGGTGATGAAGCACGATCCGGCCGATCCGTCGTGGCCTGATCGTGACCGCTTCGTCCTGTCGAACGGCCACGCATCGATCCTCCAGTACTCGCTCCTCTACCTGGCGGGGTACGGCCTCGAGCTCGACGACCTGAAGCAGTTCCGCCAGTGGGACTCGGCCACGCCGGGCCACCCCGAAGCGGGCCACACCGCCGGGGTCGAGGTCACGACCGGACCGCTCGGCCAGGGATTCGCCAACGCCGTCGGCATGGCGATGGCCGAGGCACACCTGCGGGCCCGGTTCGGCACCGATGCCGTCGATCACCACACCTACGTGATCGCCGGCGACGGCTGCTTCATGGAAGGGATCAGCCACGAGGCGGCGTCGATCGCCGGACACTTCGGCCTCTCCCGCCTGATCTGCGTCTTCGACGACAACAAGATCACCATCGACGGCGAGACGAACCTCGCCGACTCGACCGACACCGCCGCACGCTTCCGGGCGTACGGATGGGACGTCGTCGAACTCGGCGAGATCGGCGAGGACCTCGACGCGCTCGAGGCCGCACTCGTCGCCGCGAAGACGTCCGACAAGCCGTCGCTGCTCATGCTGCGCACGCGGGTCGGCTTCCCCTCCCCCGACTTCACCGACGACCACAAGGCCCACGGCAACCCCTTCAAGGCCGAGCACGTCACCCGCACCAAGGAGGTCATGGGCATCCCCGACGAACCGTTCTGGATGCCCGACGGACTCGTCGACGCCTACCGGTCGCACGCGAGCGAAGCCGGCGGCGCCGCTCGATCGGCGTGGGCCTCGGCGAGCGAGTCGATCACGGCGGGCGCCGAGTGGACCGCCGCCTGGGGTGGCACCGGAGTCGACGGCTGGAACTCCGACCTCCCGGTGTTCGAGCAGGGCGAGAAGCTCGCCACCCGCAACGCCATCCAGACGGCGATCGACGCCACGGCGGCGAACCTGCCGGGACTCGTGAGCGGATCCGCCGATCTCACCGGCAGCAACAACGTGAAGCCCGCGGGTTCCACCCCGTTCACGGCCGCCGATCCGTCCGGCGGATATGTCCACTACGGCATCCGCGAGCACGGCATGGCGGCGGCCGGCGTCGGCATGGCGCTCCACGGGGGTGTGCTGCCGGCGGTCGCCACGTTCTTCGTGTTCTCCGACTACATGCGACCCACGATCCGCCTGGCGTCGCTGTCGCATGCACCGGTGGTCTTCGTGTTCACGCACGACTCGGTCGGCGTCGGCGAGGACGGACCGACCCACCAGCCCGTCGAACAGCTCGCGTCCCTGCGGGCGATGCCGGGACTTCACGTGATCCGCCCGGCCGACGCGAACGAAGTCGTCCAAGCGTGGGCCGACGCGGTGCTGCACGACGGCCCGACAGCGCTGATCCTCAGCCGCCAGGGGATCGAGGTCACCACCGACGGCGAGGCGGTCTGCACCGGCGCCGGCGTGGTCCGAGC
>JBCCTP010000158.1:0-9411 GCA_039198505.1 Actinomycetota bacterium
GATCGACCGAACTCGTCCGGGGTGG
This sequence comes from Actinomycetota bacterium, assembly GCA_039198505.1. Lineage (GTDB taxonomy): Bacteria > Actinomycetota > Acidimicrobiia > Acidimicrobiales > Ilumatobacteraceae > Ilumatobacter_A. The sequence goes on from JBCCTP010000158.1 coordinate 26, forward strand.
TCGCCGCCGCGACCGCCACGAACACCGCCCGTCACTTCGCCGAGGTGTGCCTCTCCGAGGGCGAGCACGCGCCGCTCACCCGACTGTGCGAACTCGCCGCCGAGAAGTGCCGGGCGCACACCGACGGCGCTCTCACGGTCGAGGTGGTCATGGTCGACTTCGACGGCGTCGAGGAGATCGGCCGTGGGTGACGTGATCGCGCCGCCGGTCGCCGTCGTCGGCCTGCACGGCGGACGGTGCTTCGGTGCTGCGGCAGAGCGGGCACTCGCCGAGGCCGAGGTAATCGTCGGCGCAGCCCGCCAGCACGATGCCGTGACGGCGCTCGGTGGTTCGTCGCCGTCGACCGCAGAGCGGGTCGAGCTCGTCGGACCGCTCGACGAGGTCATCGATCTGATCCACGAGCGCCGCGATCGCGGCCAGCGGGTCGCGATGCTCGCCAGCGGCGACCCGGGATTCTTCGGGATCGAGCGGTTGCTGGTCGGCCGGTTCGGCGACGCCGTCGAAGTGCATCCGGCCCCGTCGTCGGTCGCGCTGGCGTTCGCGCGGGCGAAGGTGCACTGGGACGACGCCGCCGTCGTGTCCGTCCACGGGCGATCCCTCGATCGGGCGCTCCCGCACATCGTCGCCGCGCCGAAGGTCGCCGTCCTCGTGTCGGCCGCAACCCCTCCCGAGGCGGTCGGTGCCGCACTTCTCGCCGCCGGAGCGACGCATCGTCACGCCGTCGTGTGCTCCCGTCTCGGCGAGGTCGACGAGTCGATCGAGCGCACCGATCTCGCCGGACTGGCCGCCGGCACCTTCGACCCGCTGTCGGTCGTCGTGCTCACCAGCGAGGAGCGGCCACTCTCCGCTGACGCGGTCGTCGCCTGGGGCCGGCCCGTGTCGGCATATCGGCACCGGGCGAGCATGATCACCAAGCCCGAGGTGCGCGCCGCGGCGCTCAGCAAGCTCGACCTGTTCGGTGCGGCCACCGTGTGGGACGTGGGCGCCGGGAGCGGGAGCGTCGCCGTCGAGGCGGCCCGCCTCGCACCCGGATGCCGGGTCATCGCCATCGAGCGAGACGCCGACGACTGCGAGCGGATCCGTGCGAACGCCGGTCGGGTCGCCGTCAGCGTCGTCCACGGCTCGGCGCCCGAAGCGCTCGCCGACCTGCCCGATCCGGATCGGGTGTTCGTCGGAGGCGGGGGGATCGACGTGTTCCGCACCGCTCGCGCCCGGCTCCGTCCGGGGGGCGTCATCGTGGCCACGTTCTCCACGCTCGACACCGCCACCGCCGCCACGGCCGATGTCGGTCCGTCCGGCGAGCTCGTCCAGATCGGCGTCAACCGGGCGGTGCCCATCGGCCCGTCCCGACAGCTCCGCCTCGAGGCCGAGAATCCCGTCTTCGTCGTTCGGGGGACCACCGATGGCTGACGTCGACGGGCTGGGTGGCGTGCTGACGGTGTCCATCACCGAGCGCGGCCGCGAGCTCGCCAGCCGGCTGCCCTTCGACCATCACCACGGCGACCTGGCCGACACGGTGCGGACCCGCTGGCGCGACGTCGACAGCTTCGTGCTCGTCTGTTCCGTCGGCATCGCCACCCGAGTCGTCGGTCCCCTGCTGTCCGAGAAGCACGACGATCCGTCCGTCGTGGTCGTCGACGACGCCGGGCGTTTCGCCGTGCCCCTGGCCGGCGGTCATCGAGGTGCCAACGACCTCGCAGTCGACGTGGCGACGCTGCTCGATGCCGAGCCGGTCGTCACGACCGCCACCGACTCGCGCGGGCAGGTGGCACTCGACACCCTTCCGGGCATCACCGCCGTCGGTGACGTCGCCGGCGTGACCCGAGCGCTCCTCGACGGGTCGCCGGTCGCGATCGACGACGAGGTCGGATGGCCGCTGCCGGCGGGCCTCCGCGGGTCATCGGACGACTCGTCGCACGGCTCCTCGCACGGCGCCGACCACCGCATCGTCGTGACCGATCGTGAGCGATCGCCGCGTGAGCACGAGGTCGTCCTTCACCCTCCGTCCCTGGTCGTCGGGGTCGGTGCGTCGTCCGACGCACCCGCTGACGCTGCGGCCGAGCTGCTCGACGGCGTGCTGCGCGATCACGGACTCGAGCGAGCGTCGATCGCCACCGTGGCGACGATCGAACGACGTGCCGCAGACCCCGTGGTGACCGCCCTCGGACTCCCGGTGCGGTCGTTCACCGCCGTCGAGCTGGCCGACGTGAGAGTGCCGAACCCGAGCGACGTCGTCCGGGCCGAGGTCGGCACCGGATCGGTCGCCGAGGCGGCGGCCCTGCTTGCAGCCGGTGGCGACGCCGAGCTGCTCGTCGAGAAGCGCAAGGGTGCGACCGCCACGGTCGCGATCGCTCGTCGGAGGCGTCCCGCCGGCGAGGTGATGGTCGTCGGACTCGGGCCCGGCCACCCTCGTCACCGCACGCCCGAGGCGGTCGCGGCGATCCGGTCGGCCGACGTGGTGATCGGGTACTCGGTGTACGTCGATCAGTGCGCCGAACTGTTCTCCGCCCGCCAGGAGATCGTCCGGAGTCCGATCGGCGCCGAGGCCGATCGCTGTCGCGAGGCCACCCGACGAGCTGCGGCGGGGGAGCGTGTGGCGCTGGTCTGCTCTGGCGACCCCGGCGTGTTCGCCATGGCGACGCTGGTGTTCGAGGTCGCGCCCGAAGTCGGGAGCCCGCCGATCCACGTCGTCCCGGGAGTCACGGCGAGCCTCGCCGCCTCGGCGCTGCTCGGCTCGCCGCTCGCACACGACCACGCACTGGTCAGCCTGTCCGACCTGCTCACGCCGTGGGCGGTGATCGAGCGGCGCATCGAGGCCGTCGCCGCTGCCGACATGGCGGTCGCCTTCTACAACCCCCGGTCGCAGCGGCGCACCACGCAACTCGAGCGGGCGGCGGAGATCCTCCGTCTCCACCGGCCGGCGTCGACGCCCGTCGGGATCGTCGTGAACGCGACTCGGCGGGGGGAGCAGATCCACCTCACGACGCTCGCCGAGCTCGACGCGGAGCGGGTCGACATGTTCTCGATCGTGGTCGTCGGGTCGTCCACGACCGAACTGCGCAACGGGAGGATGGTGACGCCTCGTGGGTATCACGTCTGACGCTCTCGACGTCGCATCGGTGGTGCCGTTGACGTCGATCGTGCCGGTCGTTTCACATCCGGCCGGCACCGTGCGCATCGACGAGCGGTGCACGGCCTGTGGGAACTGCCTCATCACGTGCCCGACGGCTGCGCTGCGGCCCGCACCCCGGCGGCCTGCGGTGATCGACGACCGCTGCACATCGTGCGGTGCCTGCGTCGAGGTGTGCCCGGTCGACGCCATCACCGAGACGACCACCGAGACCACTACCGAGACCATCAAAGAGGCCATCACCGAGACGACCACCGAGGCGGTGATCGCGTGAGCGGCGTCCATCCGATCGAGGTCGAGAGCTACCGGATCCTCGCCGAGCGGGTCGACCTGTCCGCTCTGCGGCCGCTCGACCGGGCGGTCGTCGAGCGGATGGTGCACGCCACCGCCGATCTCTCCTTCGTCGAGACCGCCCGGATCGGGGAGCGGGCGACCCGATCGGTTCTCGATGCGCTCGCCGCCGGCGCCCCGGTCATCGTCGACGCCGCCATGGTCGCTGCGGGCATCACCCGGTACCCGACCGAGTGTTTCCTCCGGCGCGTCCCCGTTGCCCCCGAGGGGTCGACCCGTTCGGCCGCGGGGTTCGCGCTGGCCGCCGAGGAGCACCCGACCGGCGCCGTCTTCGTGTGCGGCAACGCTCCGACGGCGCTGTTCGAGCTGCTCGACCTGCACGCCGCCGGGCGGGTGAACCCGGCGGCGGTGGTCGGCCTGCCCGTCGGTTTCGTCGGAGCAGCCGAGTCGAAGGCCGCGCTGTGGTCGAGTCCGCTGGCTCCGATCAGCATCACGAACGTCGGGGAGCGAGGCGGGAGCCCCGTGGCGGCCGGTGCGGTCAACGCGATCGTCCGCGCGGTTCAGGAACGCCGGGAGCTCCGACGACACGGCGATCGATCGGGAGGGATGTGATGAGACCGGGCCTCCCCGCCGTCCTCGACGTCGCCGGGCGTCAGTGCGTGGTCGTCGGAGCCGGTGCGGGCGGCCGACGGAAGATCGACGCTCTCGTGGCGGCTGGCGCCGACGTGACCGTGATCGATCCGGTGGGTCTGGGTGGCACCGGTTCCGACCGTGCGCCGAGGTCCGAGGTCGAGGTCATCGTTCGACGGTGGGAACCCGGCGACCTGCAGGGCGCGCACCTCGTGGTGATCGCGACCGACATCCCCGACGTGAACGAGGCCGTCGCTGCCGAGGCCGAGTCGGTCGGCGCCCTCGTCGTGCGCTCCGACGGGGTCGGGGTCGGGCATCTGACCTTGCCTGCGGTCGCCCAGCGCGCGTCGGTGCGCGTGGCTGTCGACACCGGCGGTGGAAGTCCGGCCGTGGCCGCGGTGCTCCGCGACGAGATCGCCCACGTCCTCGACGCCGAGGGTGATCGGTGGGACGAGCTCGCCCGGTGGGCGGCCGAGCGTCGGCCCGTGTCGATCGCCGCCGTCGAGGCCCGGCTCGCCGAACTCCGGAGGACCACGTGACCGTCTACCTCGTCGGTGCCGGCCCGGGTGATCCCGAGCTCCTCACGTTGAAGGGTGCTCGCGTGCTGGCGTCCGCCGACGTCGTGGTGCACGACCGGCTCGTCAGCGCCGAACTCCTCGATCTCGCCCCTCCCGGATGTGAACGGATCAGTGCGGCGAAGGCACCTCGGCGACCGACGATGACCCAGGACGAGATCAACGCCCTGCTCGTCGAGCGCGGCCTGCGCGGCCAGTCGGTGGTGCGACTCAAGGGTGGCGACCCGTGCGTGTTCGCCCGCGGCGGCGAGGAGGCGGCCGCGCTCATGGCCGCCGGCGTGCCGTTCGAGATCGTCCCGGGCATCTCCTCGGCGATCGCGGCACCCGCCTATGCGGGGATCCCGGTCACGCTGCGCCACGAGGCGCTGTCGGTCACCATCGTCACCGGTCACGAGGACCCGGCGAGCGGGCGCACGGTCGACTGGGAGTCGATCGCCCGAACCGGCGGCACGATCGTGGTGCTGATGGGGGCGGGGCGCGCCGCCAAGATCGCCGCTCGACTCGTGGCCGCCGGGCTCGCCGCCACGACCCCTGCTGCGTGGGTCAACTGGGGGACCACCCGTGAGCAGGCGGTGTGGCGAGGTCCGCTGGTCGAGCTCGGCCTCGAGCCGGTCCCGACCCCGTCGGTGCTCGTCGTCGGTGCGGTCGCTGGCGTCGACGTCAGCTGGTTCGCCGAGCTGGGCCGATCTGCGGCGTCGGGGAGCTGAGGTCGCCCGTCGATTCGATGGTCGATCCCGTCAGCCCCACGGTCGGAGCGCAGCGCACGGTCACGGACAGGGTTCGGACAGACTGTGGCGATGGACTCCTCGAACGACATGGAGGGATCGGCACGTCGGCAGGGTGACCGGTACGTCGTGACCGACGAGGATCGGTCGGCGTTCGAGCGCGACGGATACGTCCACCTGCCCGGTGTGTTGTCGGAGGACGAGGTCGCCGAGATCGAAGCGGTCTACGAACGCTTCCGCCGCGGTGAGATCGAGGTGCCGGGGAAGGACCTCAACGACATGACGACGGGCGAGTACGGCACCGATCCGTCGGCGTACGCGATCGTCAATGTGATGGTGCCGCGCAGGTACTTCCCCGAGTGGCAGGGGAACGTCTTCGAACGCCGAGCTGCGTCGATCGCCGAGCGGCTCTGCGGACCCGGCATGATGATCGACTTCGATCAGCTCCTGGCCAAGCAGCCGGGTCGAGAAGACGCCGTCTTCGGATGGCACCAGGACCAGGCGTACTGGATCGACACCGATGACCGCCGCACCGCCACCTGCTGGCTCGCCGTCGACGACTCGACGATCGACAACGGCTGCCTCCGTTTCCTGGCCGGCAGCCACCATGAGCCAGTCCGGCCGCACCGCCCGCTCCACGGCGACCGGTCGGAGAGCCACACCCTCGTGACCGACCTGGCGCCGGGCGAGGAGCCGCGACCCGTCCCGATCCGTCGGGGCGACATCACCGTTCACGGTGAGGGAGTGCTCCACGGATCGGGCGGCAACCGCTCGACCGACTCGTGGCGACGGGCCTACATCGTCGCCTTCCGCACGTCGGAGACCGTGGCTGCCGAGCGGGCGCTCGGGTTCACCCACTCGCACAACGACTCGGCCGAGGTGCTCGACGGGGTCGACGGCCTGCGGGCCTGAGCGAGCACGCATCGGCCGACAGTCGGTCGGCGCGCATGCCCGTCTCGTCGAGCCGCCGCACGCAGTCCGAGTCATGGTGTGATGAGTGTGATCCGGTCAGGGTCGGCGCTACGCCGCGCTGTGTTTGGGTGGTCCTGATCTGAGGGTGGTGCCGTCGGGGAGGGTGATGGTGAGTTCACGGTTGGGTTCGAGGGTGATGTTCCAGCCGTGGTCGTGGATCTGGGTGTGGTGGTGTTGGCAGACGGGCAGGAGGTTGTCGAGGTCGGTGTGTCCGCCGTGTCGCCACCAGATGACGTGGTGGAGTTTGCAGCGGTCGTAGTGAGTCGCGCAGCCAGGCACGGCGCACGTGGAGTACAGCCCGCGTAGCGCTCGTCGTTGGTCCCGGTTGGCGAGCCGGGTCGTGCGTCCGAGGTGGAGGTTCCCCGGTGCGTGGAGCACCACGCCGTTGGCGACGATGACGACGTCGGGTGTGGTCGCACCGAAGACGTCGCGCAACACCGAGGTGGGCACTTCGATCGGAAGTCCCCAGTCGACCGACGGCCCGGCCGATGCACCGTCGGTCGGGATGGCGGTGGTGGCGTCGACGACGGCGATCGGCGCAGCGTTGCGCGATCGTCGGTCGATCGACGGGGCGGTCGGGTCGTCGAGGACGAGTCGGGCGAGTGCGAGGGCGTGGAGGTGCTGTTGGCGTTCGAGCCGGTCGGTGGGTGCGGTGGCGGGCGTCGTCTCGACGAACAACGATCTGGTGGCGGCTTCGATCGCGTCGTGGAGGTGCTTGCCGGTGATCGGGTCGAAGCGGCCGGACAGGTTCCACATGCCGTCGACCTTGTCGACCCACGACCGCAGCCGGGTCGCTCGCGTCTGTCGTGCCAACCGTGCCTCGGCGTCGGCCTCGGTCTGCAGTGCCAGTGCCGTGGCCCGGACGTGCTGTTCGAAGTCGCGGATCGACGAGGACGCGGCGACGTCGACGAGCCGGTCCTGCTGGTCGTACAGCTCGGCGGTCTGGGCGTCGTCGAGGCCCTTGGCGGCGCGGGTGAGAGCGTCGACGTGGCCGGGGCGGATCTCGCCGGCGTCCAAGGCGTCGGCGAATGACCCCGCCTTGTCCAACGTCGAGGCTCGTTCGGTCTCTCTGGCCGCCGCGTTGAGTGTGCAGCCGGTCGAGTCGGCGATGTCGGCTTCGGGGAACGACGCCGGCCGCTGCTTCAGAGCGTTGACCAACTCGGCGCGCCGTCGCCCATGACTCGATGCGGGCAACGTCGCGCAACGCGGAGGTGATCGCCGTGCGATCGGGATCGGTGCCGGCGCACGTGTCGGCCACCCGCCGAACCCGCTCGCACACCACCGCCGATGTCATGCACACTATTGTGACGAGGGGGTGTGACAGGGTTGCCGGGTCGGCCATCGGCGCCTCTGGAGCTCTGCCGTCACGAGGTCGGCGTCGTCCACCGGCCGCCCAGGGCGCATGCGGCCACGAAGGGTGCTGCGTGGGCACTCGGAGTGGATCAACCGTGCTTCAACTCGGTCGTGAACCCGGCCGACCGACGGGCGGACGACCGCCCTCGCGATCGTGTCCAGACGCCGCCAGATCGTTGCGGACGCACACAATCGCCACAAATGACCAGCGTGTGCCATGTGCGCCCTGGATCCCGAGAACACGGGCTCTCGGCGGGATCGGTCGGCCCCTCACCCCATCGGGTGAGGGATCGAGGCATGTCGAATTCCTCAAGTCGTTGCGTGCGCGACCGATGGACAGCCGGCTGCCAACCCTTCCCGTCGAGGCCTCCGCCACCTCCACGGATCACGACACCCGGCCGCCGTGTACCCGAATCGAGGAACCATGCTCACGACCGACGCCGACTCACGCGTCCCATCGACCGATCCCGCAACCGCGGCACCATCGAGGCGGCGGATCAGCCTCGGGACGAAGCTCGGCGGTGCCGTCGCCGTGGCCGTCGTGGCGCTTCTCGGCGTCACGACCTGGCAGGCGAGCTCGATCGATGCGATCGGCGACGAGATGGCCGAGGTCATCAGCCGCGACTCGAAGGCGAAGTCGCTCCTCCTCGAGATCGAGACCGACACATACCGAGCTCAGTTCGCCGTCGAGCAGATGCTCACGGCGGAGGCCGAAGCCCTTCCCGGTCTCGTGTCGACCTACGAGGAGAACCGCGACGGCACGCTCAGCGGCTGGACCGAGTACACCGACATCTCCCGTGGTCTCGAGGGTGAACAGCAGCGCTGGCCTGCGTTCGACCAGACGAGCGCCGAGTGGATCGCGCTGACCGACCCCGTCGCCGAGCTGCTCGGCAGCGGCCAGTTCGATCTGAACGAACCGACACAGCGTGCGGCGCTCGAAGCGAGCGTCGCCGCGTTCCTGCCGGTCATCGAGGTCGTCGACGGTCTGATCGTCGACATCTACGAGCCGAATCAGGTGGCGAAGGTCGAGAAGCTGCAAGCCAAGTTCGACGAGAAGGTCCAGATCGCCTGGTCTCAGGCGCTCGCCCTGACGGCGCTGCTCGTCGGCGGCGGCTGGATCATGATCCGCAGCATCTCGCGTCCCATCAAGAGGGTGACCGCACAAGCTCGGACCATCGCCGACGGCGACCTGAGCGTCGAGCCGCTCGACATCGACCGACGCGACGAGATCGGCGATCTCGCGGACTCGTTCAACGACATGACGAGCATGGTGCAGACCGTGGGCGATCAAGCCAAGGCCATCGCCGACGGGGAGATCTCGTCGGAACGTCTCGACGCCGAGATCCCCGGCGAGTTCGGAGACGCCTTCTCGACGATGATCAGCTCGCTCAAGGACATGGTCGAGCAGCTGAAGGGTTCGTCGCAGCAGCTCGCCGGCGCCGCCGAGGAACTCACCGCGGTGTCGACGTCGATGGGCACGAGTGCCGAGCGCACGAGCACCGAAGCGACGAGTGCATCGGCCACCGGTGACGAGGTGTCGGCGTCGGTCGGCACGGTCGCCGCAGCGATCGAGGAGATGAACGCCACGATCCGTGAGGTGTCCACCAGTGCCACCGAGGCATCGAACGTCGCCAGCGACGCGGTCCAGGTCGCCCGTACCACGTCGGACTCGGTCGCCAAGCTCGGTGAGTCGTCGGTCGAGATCGGCAA
>JBCCTP010000159.1:0-9388 GCA_039198505.1 Actinomycetota bacterium
GGCTCGGCTATCGCAAGGAACTCGAGGCGATCGCCGACGACGCCGAGCGAGAGGCGCTCTACCGCGAGATGGTCGACCGTATGTACGAGCACGGCAAGGCGCTCAACGTCGCGTCGCTGTTCGAGATCGACGACGTGATCGACCCGGTCGACACGCGTCGGTGGATCACGACCATCCTCGAGTCGGCGCCGCCGACACACCGGTCGGAGGTGCCCGAACGCTCCGTCCGCCCGAACGTCGACACCTGGTGACCGCTCAGACGAGCGGCGGGCCCGCCATTCCGTGTTCGGTCAGCTCGGCTGCGACCTCGCGCAGCGCGTCGTCCACGGCGTCCATCCCGTCCGATTCGTCGGCGAGCGCATCGGTCATCGAGATCCGGCCCGAGACCAACGCGTGGTGTGCCACGGTCAACGCACCGTCGAGTCCCGTCGGATCGGCGATCGGATCGTCGCTGCCGAGCGCGGCCACCGCGCGGACCGTGTCGGGGGAGAAACCCCAGAGGCCGAGCAGATACGAGCCGACGGAGAACCGGTCGGCTCCGAACTGCATCCGTTCGTTCATCCAGTCGTCTTCGTCGAGCACCGTCCACACCTGATCGGGTGGGAACGTCCCCAGTCGCACGAGGACCAGCGCTCCGACCTCGTGCAACAGCCCCGCTGTGAACGCCTCGATCGACTGGCGGTTGGTGCCACCCTCGAGACGCCGGTACCGCGCCGCGAGCGACGCCGTCGCCTGGCTGTGGGAGTTGAGGCGGGTGATGCGGTCGGCGCTGGTGAACTCATCGCTCCGGAGCACCGAGTGCGCGGCCACGATGCCGAGCAGGACGTCGACGCCGAGGAAGGAGATGGCCTCCGAGACCGACTCGATCTGACGTCGGAGTCCGAAGAACGACGTGTTGACGAGGCGGAACAACTCGGCGCTGAGGCCGACGTCGCGCACCACGATCTGGCCGAGCGAGTCGATCGAGTAGTCGTCGGTGGCGGTGCGTGCGGTCAGTTCCTCGAAGACCTCACCGACCGAAGGGAGCTGATCGACCGAGCCGACGATCTCGCGGATGGCGGTGAGCGGGACGGCGCTGCGTGCTTCGTCGATCTTCTCCAGCGCCTGGCGGAGCTCGTCCGGCTCGCAGGGCTTCGTCAGGAACTGGTGTGCGACTCGTGTGGAGCGGAGCACGGCGTCGCCGTCGGAGTATCCGGACAGGATCATCCGCGCGGCCGACGGGTTGGCCCGCTTGACCTCGCCGAGCAGCTGTGCGCCGTCCATGTCGGGCATCCGCATGTCGGACACGACCACGTCGACCGCGTTCGTCCGGATGTGGTCGAGCGCCGCGTGGGGGTCGTCGAAGAACAGCAGGTCCCACGACTCGCCCATCCGACGCAGAGACCGCCGGGTTCCCTCGAGGACGTTGGGTTCGTCGTCGACGAAGACGATGGTGGTCGTCATCGCACCACCCCCGCGGTCGAGCGGCTGCGATCATCGACGGGACGGTCGCCGCCGCAGTCGGCGTCGCGGTCGCGTGCGGGTGTCGTGGTCGGGCGATGGGCGGGCAGGGTCACGGTGAACGTCGTGCCCACACCGGGGGTGCTGTCGACGTCGATCCACCCGCCGTGTGCCGAGACGATGTCCCACGACACCGACAGGCCCTGACCGGTGCCGCGACCGATCGGCTTGGTGGTGAAGAACTGGTCGAACACCCGCTGGCGGACATCGTCGGTCATCCCGACTCCGTCGTCGGTGACGCGGATCCTGACGAGATCGCCGTCGGCGACCGTCTCGACCCCGATCCGACCGAGTCTCGGCTCGCCATCCGGTCCGTCGTCCGTGGCGCCGTCGTCATCAGCGCGAAGGTCGCCGACCGCATGGGCGGCGTTCACCACGAGGTTGAGCAACACCTGTTTGAGGTCGCCTTCGCGCCCGTCGACGAGGGGGATCGCCGGGTCGAGCCGCAGATCGAGGTCGGCGATCGACCGCCACTCGCCGCGGGCCACCGCGAGGGTCGTCCCGACGATCGAGTTGACGTCGACGACCGCCGTCTCGGCGCCCGGGTGCGAGAAGCTGTTCATCGCGCCGACGATCTCGCTGACCCGTGTCAGCCCGTCGAGCGACTGAGCGATGGCGGTGGGCACCTCGGTGCGCAGGAACCGCAGCTCGCTCTGGCGCAGCAGGTGGTCGGCTGCCGCCGCGTCGGTCTGGCGAGCGATGTCGGCCAGCGGTTGGACCACGTCGACGACGTCGACGAACGCCTCGCCCACGAAGCGCACGTTGTCGGTCACGAACTGCACGGGGGTGTTGATCTCATGGGCGACCCCGGCTGCGAGGTGTCCGATCGATTCCATCCGACCGCTCATGGCCAGCGCACGCTCGGTCTCGCGCGCCGCGGTGACGTCCTCGCCGAGGAGGATCGCTCCGACGACCCGGTCACCTTCGACGAGGGGTGAGCTCGCCAGGCGAATCGTGTGCGAGACGCCATCGCGCACCTCGTGCAGCTCGTCGGCGTGCACGCCGCCGTCGGTGAGCGTCCGGACGATCAGTTGCTCGAGCCGGGCGGCGGTCGACGTCCAGCGGGCCGTTGCGAGGTCGGAGAGCGTCTCTCCGATCGGTTCGGCCGACGTCCACGTCGACAGCACGTCCCGCATCGGGCGGTTCAACCCGAGGACACGTCCGTTCCGGCCGATCCAGGCGATCCCGGTCGGCATGCTGTCGACGATCGCCTGCGCTTGGCGTCGCTCGAGGTCGAGTCGGGCGGTGAGGCGTGCCTCGCGGCGTTCGGTGCGACGGCCGAGGCGCACGAGGGCGACAACCAGAGCGGCGATCGGGAGGCTCGCGAGGATCACCAGGTCGAATCGACGACTGCTCGCGTCGGCGAGCGACGTCAGCCGGTCGGACTCGGCGTCGAATCGGACCTGTGCGAGGTCGTCGAGGTGGAGCTGGAACAACTGGTGCTCGATGAGGAGTCGCTGGAGGCGGCGATCGAGCGGTGCCGGATCGGTGGATCCTTGCGCATCGGCGATGACGTCGACGCTCGCCGCGATCGACTCGATGTCGCGGGAGATGCGCTCGAGGACCTCGTCGAACGCAGCTCGGTCGTCGGGATCGACGACCACGGCGACCTGCGCGTCGAGGGTCGCCATCATCTCGTCGAACTCGGCGCGCAGGTCGGTGGCGCCGGCGATGACGGCGTCGCCGCTCAACGCTCGCCCCCGGGTCTCGACGACGACCTCGGCGACCTCGTTCGACAACTCGAGCAGTGCGGAGTCGATCGCGATCCACGATTCGCGCTCGTCATTGGCCTGCTCGATCCCGGCGATGGCGTTGAGCGCGACCCAGGTGACGCCGGACGCAACGACGAGCACGCCGAGGAGCATCGCCATCCAGAGCCGGCTCGTTCTCACCCTTCTCACCCATCGTTCGTCGACCGTTCACGGGTTCATCGGCACGGACGGGTGCCGGTTTGAGGGGAAGTCACGGCGCCGGGGTCCCGGCGGTCGAGGTGACAGAAGTGGGGTGCGGCGCCGAATCAGCCCGTGCAGGCGGCGACCAGCGCGGTGGCGACCGTCGAGCCGTCGACGGTGATCACGGCGACGCCTCGGCGTGTGGGCGACCAATTGCGGAGGACGACCTCCATCAGCCCGTCGCCGTTGAGGTCGAGCACGTCGAGCACGCGGTACGACGTGAAGGTGACGACGGGTGGGACGGTCGTCGTGGTCTCGGTGGCGGTGTCGACGGGCACGTCGGTGGTCGGCGGCGGGGGCTGGATCGCGAGGTCCGACACCAGCTCGATGACCTGCCCGGTGTCGACATCGACGAGCGCGACCCCCGAGTACCCCGGACCGATGCCGTCGTCGTTGCCGTTCCCGAACACGACGATCGCCTCGGTGTCTCCGTCGCCGTCGAGGTCGGCCACGACCGCCTGGTCGAGGCTCCCGGCTGCATCGTCGACCCCGCGGCCACCGAAGATCGAGCGGCCGGCGGCCACCAGCGAGTCGACCTGTCCGTCGACGAGCGCGACGCGGCGAGGCTGCAGGGGCCAGTCGGCCCGGAGTGCGATGGCCCCGAAGCCGAATCCCGGCGTGGCCGGCGCATCGACGCTCGGCGTGAGCACGGGTCCCTGGCGTCCGTCACCGCACGATTCGGCGAATGACTGAACCGCTCCGGCGACGGTGTCGGCGCCGAGCCGGCTGATCGCGATCTCGGCTCCGGCGTCGAGCTCGACCCCGACGGTCTCACCCTCGTCGTCGACCGCCTGCTCCCAGTCGCTCCCCGTCCATCGACCGGCATAGAGCCAGGCGCCGGACTCGGCGTCGGCTCCGACGAACAGCGTCACCGACGAGTCGACGGGGTCGCCGGTGGGCGGCGGCGTGGTGCTCGGCGGTGCGGACGTGTCCGGCGCCGCCGACGTGCTTGGTGCCACCGTGGTCGGCGGCAGCGTCGTGGCGACCGTGGTGGGCGCCTGGGTGGTCGTGGTGGCGTCGGTCGGCGGCAGCGACGATGCCGCATCGGTCGGCCCGCCGGCCGACTCCTCGGTGGCGCACGCGGCGACGCACAGACCGGCGGTCACGATCAGGCTCGGGAGGAGGGGGCGTCGGCCCGCACGACTCGTCTCAGGTCGCTGCATCGGGTGCAGGTCTACCCGAGATCGGGCCACGTCCGCCGTCGCCGCCGCCGGATGCCCGCCGTGCCGAGCCGGCGTCGATCGGCGAGCTGCCACTGTCGCCGCCATCCCTGGTGGTCGGGTCCCGACAGCGACGGAGTGCTCCCGTCGGCGGCACGGCGGGCCGCCGTCCAGGAGTCGTGGAGGACCTCGTCACCGAGCCGGGCGACCGCGGCTTCGATCCGGGCGTTGAACCGTCGGGTGTTCTCCCCCTCGCCGGGGGTGAGCGGCGTGCCGAAGGCCACCGAGGTCCGTCCGATCTTCAGCCGGGAGGCGCCCTTCCCGTACAGCTCGCCGGTTCCGTCGAGGAACACCGGGACGACGGGCGCTCCCGTGCGTGCGGCGAGGTAGGCGGCTCCCCCCTTGAAGTCCTGTCCCCATCCGTCGGGTGAGCGGCCTCCCTCGGGGTAGATGATGAGGCTGTTGCCGTCGGCGATCGCGTCGCGCATGCGATCGAACGTCTCGCGGCTGGTCGCTTCTCGATCGATCGGGATCGCGTTGAGCGAGAGCGCCGACAACGCCGCCTTCCAGTGGGCATCGAAGAAGTAGTCGGCCGCGGCCGCGACGACGAGATGTCGCCGCCACGCCGCCGGGATCGAGCGGATCATGACCGCGGTGTCGAGATGGCTGTGGTGGTTGGGGGCGAAGATCACCGGGTCGGGGTCGGACCCGTCCGCGCGCTCGTCGGCGTCACGTTCGAGGTCGATCAGTCGATCGAGACCGGTCACGGTGGGACTGGCGACACCCTGGACGAACAGTCGGAGCGGGCCCTCGACGATGAGTCCACGGGCGACGCGGGCCACCGGTCGCTGCGCCCACTCGGTGTCGTAGGCCCCGCCGAGCGTGTCGGGCTCGACCGGAACCTCGACGCCTCCGGGCGCGGTCGGGGCGCGGAGGGGGAAGCCCTTCGTCCGGAGCGGTGCGCTGAGCCGCCGAACTCCCTCGGAGGCGACCCCTGCGGCGCGCTGAGCGGCACGGGTGGCCGCCCCTCCGGCCCCGTCGGGCCGCTGTTCGCTGCGCAGGTAGTTGCTCACGGCGTGTCTCGGATCGGGTCTCGATCAGGTGACGTCGGCGACGAGCACGCCGGGCACGTGGAGGTGGGTGATGGTGGGGCTGCGACCGACGGTGTCGGAGGCGATCTCGAGCGCGTCGTTCATCGTGGACGCCGGTGTGAAGCCGATGCGGCGGACCGCCGACGGCTCGCCGCCGACGATGATGACCTTGCCGGCGTGCTGCTGGCCGTGAGCGCCCCAGTACCAGGCGTAGAACGGGTGGACGCCGTGGTAGGCGTAGCTCGTCCGGTAGAGGTGGCGGTACCAGTCGTCCTCGGCGTACTTCTTCTCCCACTTGGTCGACATCTCGGCCGGATCGGTGGTGTCGGCGAGCACCTCGTCGAAGAAGTCGATGTAGCTCGGGTGATGGACCGGGTGGAACTCCTCGTAGGTGGGGTGCGTCATGATCACGACGCCGCCCTCCTTCACGAGGGGCATCCCCCGGTACATGTTGAACAGGTACCCGAGTCCCATGCACATCACGAGGATCGGGTTCATGATCGACTCGGGGTTGTACGGGCTGATGAACGGGATGCCCATCGTGAGGATGTCGGTCTGCCCGTCGACCGGCACGAGGTGCTGCTCGTACACGTGCTCGAGTGTGCGCTCGTGGACGGTCTCGGTGAAGCCGGCCTGGACGCTGGTGGTGCGGTAGGGCGACTCCATCGAGTGGAAGATCTTGCGCTTGGTGCGGGTGGGCATGCGGTCGAGGCTCTTTGCCGTGCCCAGGTAGAGCGCCCGGTCCTTGCGGGTCCACTCCCACTCGCGCTTCGAGAGGAACTCGAAGGGCGACGGGAACGCGTCGGTGTTGATGGTGGTCTCGACCTGGAACACCTGCGGACCCGAGTCGCGGAGCACCTTCCCCATCCGCCAGATCGAGTGGTGGAGCGCCGAGTGGTGGCGGTCCATCAGGCTGCGCGTGTTCTGCAGCGACTCGGGATTGTGGTGGTGGCTGAGGCACCGGTAGCTGGCGAGACCGGTCACGAGCGACTTCCAGCCGCCGTCCATCGCCACCTGGTTGACGTTGGCGTACACGACGAGGTCGGAGTCGGCCGCCCGCTTGTTGATCTCGAGGATCTCGCCGTGGTCGGTCTCGCCGATGACCGCCAGGTTGTCGGGGTCCTCAGCGTCGTGCTGGTAGAGCCACCCTCGCGGCAGGAAGGCGTCGACCACGCGGTCGCCGAGGATGTGGCGGAGCTCGTACTCGTGCATCCGCCGGTGGAGGCCGAGCGCGGCGATGATGTGGACGTCGTCGACTCCCGCCTCGGCCGCCATGTCGAGCACCGCTTCGACGATGCGCTGGCGGTTGTCGGGCGTCTGCATCTTGGGCAGCGACAGGGAGCAGTCGTCGAAGCAGATCGTGAGCTTCATGTCGGGCTTCAGCAGCGCCGGGAGCGGATCCATGTCGAGCGGGTGCAGCAGGGCGTCGCGGATGTGCCCGTCGAGGTGGGTGAGCCCGGCGAGCGGCTCGGGCGGGTACACGATCCGGCTGCGGTCGGCCGGCAGCCGTTCGAGACTGAACCCTTCACCGCGCCAGAACAGGGTGGGCGGCGTCGACCGATCGACAGGGAGGACGAATCCGGGGCGGGGCATCAGTTCTCCCTCATGTCGAAGGCGATCTTGGTGGCGCCGCGCCGTCCGGCTGCGGCGGCGTGGGCGATGGCGTCGACGTGATCGTCGAGCCGGTACGTGGCGCTGACGAGACGTTCGGCCTCGACGGCCGACACCATCTCGATCGCCAGGTCGAAGGTCGTGCTGGTCGTTCCGTCGGGCAACGTCTCGGTGCCATAGGTGTACGCACCCTTCATCTCGATCTCGCGGTGCCAGAGTGCGGTGAGATCGAACGACACGTGCGCGGGCATGCCGAGCAGGATGATGCGCCCGCCGGGTCGGGTGATCCGGATGGCGTCGGCGATCGAATCGCTGGATCCGACGGCGTCGACGGTGACGTGGGCGCCCGACGACAGCAGTGGGCGGTCGGGATCGCCGATGAGATGGCACCCCACTTCGCGCCGAACGGCTCGATCGAGTGCGCCGGCCTCGACGACCCGATCGGCGCCGAACGCCGTGGCGAGCCGGCGCTGGTGCTCGTAGCGGGCGCCGACGATGATGCGACCTGGCACGTAGCGACGGAGCCCCGCGATCGTGGTGAGGCCCATCGTCCCCGCTCCGAGCACGGCCACCACCGGGTCGGGTGTCGTCGTGAGTGCGGACGCCGCCATCAGCGCCGCGTGGATGCCGCCGGCGAACGGTTCGACGACGACCGCTCGCTCGTCGGGGAAGTCGTCGATCGAATCCTCGACGACGTGGAGCTGTGAGTCGTGGGCCCAGAACCACGGTCCCCACCCGCCACCGGTCGATGTGCAGAAGCCGGTCTGGATACCCGGTTCGACGCCGGTGTCGCTGGTGGTCGCCAGATGGGCGTGGTCGTCTCCGTCTCCCGGGCGCGCGCCGTCGAACGGAGGAGCGACACCTCGGGCAGCGTGGCCGATGACCGGTTCCAGGATCACACGCCGGCCCGCGTCGTCGCCGTCCATCAGCTCGCCGACCACCTCGTGGCCCGGGACGAAGGGGAAGCTGACCCAGTCGTCGAAGTACGTCGAGGCGTGCCCCTCGACCATCGACAGGTCGGATCCGCAGATCCCCGACATCCGGGTGCGGACCTGCCGCCACCCGTCGCCGGCGGGTCGCTCGGGGTCGTCGATCTGGCGGTACTCGAGCGGTCCGAGCCGCGCTGCCCCGGACGGCGACACCGCCGACGCGATCCGGCCCGCTCCGAACCGCGGCACCGACCGCCGGATCTGCAGCGCCTTCATCGGGCCATCACCCGGTCGGCGCGGCGCTCGCGTTCGGGGCGGAGTTCGCCGATCGGCAGGAGCGGTCGAGGGCCACCGGGGGCCTTCGACCAGTTCTCGACGAGCCAGCCGCGCTTGCGGGCGATGGCGGCGAGCCGCGTCTCGGGGTTGACCGCGACGGGGAACCCGACGGCGTCGAACAGCGGGAGGTCGGACGACGAGTCGGCGTACGCCACCGCCTCGGCGATGTCGAGACCCTCGGCGTCGCACCAGTCGGTCAAGATCTGCGCCCGGGCCTCGCCGGTGGGCGGGACGGTGACCATCTCGCCCGACAGGGTGCCGTCGGGGCGGACCGACATCTCGGCCGCGACGATCTCGTCGAACAGCGGACGAAGTCCCTCGACCGCGAAGGACAGCGCACCCGTGATGAGGATCGTGCGGTGCCCGAGCGCCCGGTGCTCGCGCACGCGTCGCAGTCCGGCCGGGAACGCCTTGGTGACGATGAGCTGGCTCAGCATCTCGACGGCGTCCGCCTCGATCTGCTCGACCGGAGCGTCCTCGTACCTCCGGTAGAAGTGGCGGAGGAAGTCGGTCCGATCCTGGCGGTCGAGCCTCAACAGGCCGGGCGCCTCGGTGATCGTCTTCAGCACGTACCGCACCCGTTCGGAGGGGTCGAGGCGCCGTGTCGCCAGCCACGAGTAGCTCTCGACCACGTTCGACGCGATGAGCGTGTTCTCGAGGTCGAACGCAGCGACCTGACGCTTCGGGTCGAGGACCTGACCGCGCATCCGGGACATGCGGTCGATCGCCTTCGACGGTCCCGGCGTGGTCTTCACCCGGGCGTGCTGGATGATCGACGGCAGATGGGTCTCGGTCAGGTAGTGGATCCA
>JBCCTP010000160.1:0-9328 GCA_039198505.1 Actinomycetota bacterium
CGTCGCTCGGTACGCCCGAGATCTCTACTCCGAACTCCGCCGCGCCGACGCCGACGGCGTGGAGACCCTGGTGGCGGTCCTCCCGGCGCCCACCGGACTCGGCGCTGCCGTCCGCGACCGTCTCGCCAAAGCCGCCGCTCCCCGCCCGACCTGAACAAGACCAACGGACACACGGTGTCAGACACCGGTCGTCTCGAGCCGAGCGATCTCGGCTACAGCGCGGACCAGTCGAGTGCGTTGAGAGCGCCCACCCACTGATCGCGGATGTGTTCCACGTCCGGCAGCGGCGCGCGCCCGTTGTGGTCGAGTGCATCAGCCGGAGCGATGGCGAGACCGACGGTCGACGAGCCCGCGTCGGGCACGACGTCGAGCCGGCACCAGCACGGGGGGTCCTCGAGGAGCACCCACATCCGGTAGGGCGGATCGTCGTCGGCGACCTCGCCGAGTTCCGCCGCAGCGAGCGACAGCGCTTCGAACGTGACGGCGGGCAGTGCCTCGACGACGAACGACGGATGATCGATGCGCCGACCGTCCGTCTCACCGGGAGGCTCACGGCGCGGCCGGTCGGCCCCGTCGCGCGGCGCCGAGTCGTCGACGTCCTCGCGCGACCCGGGCGGGGTTCGCGGCGTCGAACGCTCGGCGATGGCGAGCGCCTCGGTCGCCGCCGCGTTGATGCGACTCATCCGCTCGGTGTCACCACCCGCATCGGGGTGCTCCGCAGCGGCGAGTCGCCGGCGAGCGCGCCGGATCTCGTCGCCGGTCGCCCCACGGCTCAGTCCGAGCACGGCGAACGGGTCGGTTCGGTCGTCTCGAGGCGCCATCTCAGGTGCGGTCGCGCAGCTCGGCGTAGCGACTTCGCACGTCTGCGGCGTCGACTCCGACGATGGGTCGGACGGATTCACCGGCACCGAGACCCCACCGTCGGATGACGTCGTCGACGTCCTCGCCGCCGGCGACCGCGGCCGCCTGCACGGCCGCGCCGGTCGCGACCGCCTCGTCGGCCAGGACGCGGACCACCGGAAGATCGACGAGCGAGGCGAGAGATCGCTGGATCGCCGCCGACCGGGCTCCCCCGCCGACGAGCAGGAGCCGTCCGTCGACGCGTGCGTGCCGCTGCAGCGCGTCGAGACCGTCGAGGAGGCCACACACGACCCCGTCGACCGCGGCCCGAGCGAGCTGCTCGCGGGTGACGTCGGTGCGCAGACCGCCGAGCACACCGGTGGCATCGGGGCGGTTCGGCGTGCGCTCGCCGTCGAGGTACGGCAGCAACACCGGTCCTCCGGGCGCGGCGGCGATCGCCAGCTCGTCGAACTCCTCGTGATCGACACCGAGCAGACGCCGCACGGCGTCGAGGACCTTCGACGCGTTCGACGTGCACACCAGCGGGAGGTACCGGCCCGACGCGTCGGCGAATCCGGCCACGAACCCCGACGGGTCGGCGGTCGGGGCGTCGGCGACGGCGAACACGGTCCCCGACGTGCCCACCGAGATCACGGCGTCGCCCGGTCGCAGGCCGACGCCGAGCGCGGCGCCCATGTTGTCGCCGGTGCCCGGGCCGACCGTGATGCCGTTCCACTCCCCTGCGACGTCGGTCGGGCCGAGCACCTCGGGCACGACCGACGGCCAGTCGACCGCGTCGTCGACGATCTCCAACAGGTCCCACCGATACTCGCCCGTGGCCGGGGACCAGTATCCCGTGCCCGATGCGTCGCCCCGGTCGGTCACGTACCGTCCGGTCAGCCGACGCGTGATCTCGTCGTGAGGCAGGAGCACCCGCGAGATCCGGGCGAACCGGTCGGGATGCTGCCGGTGGAGCCACGACAGCTTCGTGATGGTGATCGCCGCGACGGGCACCGTGCCCACCGCATCAGCCCATGCGTCGGGACCGCCGAGCTGGCCGATCAGCCAGTCGGCGTCGGCCGCCGACTCGGTGTCGTTCCACAACTTCGCGGGATGGATCGGTCGATCATCGACGTCGAGGGTGACCATGCCGTGCTGCTGTCCACCCACGCTGATGGCGCCGACGGGATCGCCGTCGACGTCACCGGAGCCGTCGGTGGCCTGTGCCCAGGCGGATTCGAAGGCTGTCCACCAGTCGGCGGGATCGGCCTCGCTGACAGGAGGCGAGACCGCCGGATGGGGAGCCGATCCCCGGGCGACGACCTCGCCGTCGTCGAGGCGCCGGATCTCGACCTTCGTCGACTGGGTCGACGAGTCCACCCCTGCGACCAGCGTCATCGGCGGCAACCTACTCCCAGTCGGGTGAACGACCCCACACGTCGTCGAAGGCGATCTCGGCGGGAGGCTTGCGACGCAGCGGTCCGTGACGTCCGACCGGTTCCCCGAGCGTGATGCAGGCCGACAGGGCGACGTGTTCGGGGATCTCGAGGATCTCGCGCAGCTGGTCTTCCACGGCGAGGTGCCACATGGTGAGCGCGCCGCCATAGCCGAGCGCGCGAGCACCGAGCAGCAGGTTCTGGCACGCCGGGTAGACCGACGCTCCCTCGTAGACGTCGGGATCGCGGTATCGGTCGAGGCAGACGATCACGACGACCGGGATCGACTCGAACGAATCGACGAAGTGCTGCATCGAGTCGGCGAACCGGCTCGGCCGGTACCCGTCACCCTCGCGTTTCGCGGCCCAGCCTCGGCGGAACGACTCGCCGAGCAGAGCGCGCGCACGCTGCGAACGCTCGCCGTCGCGGAGCAGCAGGAACCGGAACCGCTGCCGGTTGCTCCCCGACGGAGCGCAGCCGGCC
Source organism: Actinomycetota bacterium (assembly GCA_039198505.1). Lineage (GTDB taxonomy): Bacteria > Actinomycetota > Acidimicrobiia > Acidimicrobiales > Ilumatobacteraceae > Ilumatobacter_A. The sequence goes on from JBCCTP010000160.1 coordinate 2,760, forward strand.
AGGCGGATGATCTCGCGGAGGTCGGTGTCGGGGATCGGCTGATCGGTGTACCGGCGGATCGCCCGCGTGGTCGAGAGACCCTCGACGAGCGACACCGGAACGAGCGGATCCGACACGGTGTCGACGGGATCGGTCACAGGTGGCGCCGAGCGGGATCAGCGGCCGCGGAATTCGGGCTGGCGCTTCTCCATGAACGCGGTGACGCCCTCGGTGAAGTCGTCGGTCTTGAGCAGTGGGAGGAGCTGCAAGAAGACGTGGTGCACGTTCTGCTCGAACGTCTCGGTCTCGGCGGCCCGCATCATCCGCTTGATGGCACGCACGGCGAGCGGGGCGTTCGCCGCGATCTCGGCCGCCATCTCACCGGTGCGCTTCGCCAGCTCACCCGCCGGGACGACGTGGTTGACGAGACCGAGTTCCATCGCCTCGTCGGCCATCAGAGTGCGACCCGTGAACGCGATCTCGGCGGCACGGGCGTACCCGACGATCCGCGGCAGCAGCCAGGTGCCGCCGCTCTCGGGCAGGATCCCGCGCTTGGCGAATCCCGGGTTGAGCTTCGCCGTGTCGGCGGCGATGCGGATGTCGCACCCGAGCGCGAGGTCGAGGCCGTACCCGGCGGCACCACCGTTCAACGAGCAGATGGTCGGAGTGTCGAGATCGTGCAGGACGATCGGCGGGGCGTTCCGGAGGTCGAACTCCCCAGTGAACCCGCCGCCGTCGCCGAGACCGCCGAGTCCGCCCTTGGGGGTCTGCATCTGCGCCTGGAGGTCGAGGCCGGCGCAGAACGCGCGACCTTCTCCGGTGATGACGACGCATCGGACACCGGGATCGGCGTCGGCCTCGAGAAGGAGTTCACTGATCCGCTGGAGCATCGCTCCGGAGATCGTGTTCATTCGTTCGGGTGCGTCGAGGGTCAGCCACGCCACGTGGTCGGCGACCTCGTAGCGGACTTCGTGGGTCTGATCGGTGGTTTCCTGCGGAGACACGTTGTTCATGTTCGCGAAACGGGGGTGATTGCCGCGTGATCGGAGCGCTGCGTACACTTGACGGTTCCTTGAACAGCGAGTGGCAATCCCGCCCTCGCCCGAGACAAGGGGGAGACAATCCACATGCAGAAGACCCGCGTGAAGCGCGTCGGTGCCCTGCTCGTCGGTCTCACGCTCGTTGCTGCCGCCTGCGGGAGCGACGACGAGGAGACCGAGGACACCGAGGCTCCGGCCGAAGAGGCGCCCGTCGAAACCGAGGCGATGGACGAGGAAGAAGCGTCCGCCTCCGAGCCCATGGACGAAGAAGAGGCCATGGACGAGGAAGAAGCCATGGACGAAGAAGAGGCCATGGACGAAGAGGAAGCCATGGACGAAGAAGAGGCCATGGACGAAGAGGAAGCCGATGCCGGCGCCGGCGACGGCGTGCTCCGCATCGGTGGTCTGCTCCCCGAGACCGGCAACCTCGCCTTCCTCGGCCCGCCCGAGATCGCGGGCGTGAACCTCGCGGTCCAGGACATCAACGCGGCCGGCGGCGTCAACGGCGCCGACATCGAGTACCTGCCCGGCGACTCCGGTGACAACGGCGACGTGGCCAACGCCACGGTCGACCGTCTGCTCGCCGAGGACGTCGACGCGTTCATCGGTGCGGCCAGCTCGGGCGTCTCGCTCACGGTGATCGACAAGATCACCCAGGCGGGCAAGGTCCACTTCTCGCCGGCCAACACCTCGCCGACCTTCACCGACTACGACGACAACGGCCTGTACTTCCGTACGGCTCCGTCTGACGTCGTGCAGGGTGCTGCGCTCGCCGACATCCTCATCGCCGACGGCAACACCACGGTGGCCTACCTGGTCCTCAACGACGCCTACGGACTCGGCCTGCTCGAGTTCTCGAAGGGCCCGTACGAGGCCGGTGGTGGCCAGGTCGTCGCCGAGGAGATCTACGACCCGCAGGCCGAGAACTTCGACGCTGAGGTCAACGCCGTCGTCGAGGCGAACCCCGACGGCGTCGTGATCATCGGCTTCGAGGAGACCGCGCAGATCCTGAACGGCCTCATCGAGGCCGGCTTCGGTCCCGCCGACAAGAACGTCTACGGCACCGACGGCAACATGGGCAACGCGCTGGCCGGCAACTTCGACGACCCGACCGTGCTCGACGGCATGAAGGGCACGCTCCCGGGCGTCGACGTCACCCAGCTCACCGAGTTCCAGGCTGCGCTCGATGCGATCGACCCCGAGCTCGAGGACTACTCGTACTCGGCCGAGTCGTACGACGCGATCGTCGTGATGGCGCTGGCCGCCATCGTGGCGGGCAGCGACGACGGTGTGGCCATGGGGGCCGAGATCAACGAGGTCACCCGCGGTGGAACGAAGTGCGCCACCTTCGAGGAGTGCCTGCCGCTGGCCGAGGCCGGCGAGGATCTCGACTACGACGGTGTCTCCGGTCCGCTGGAGTTCATCGACGCAGGCGAGCCGTCGCAGGCATCGATCCTCATCCTCGAGTTCGTCGACGGCGCCATCTCGGTCGTCGGCTCGGTCGAGGGCTCGATCTGATCACGTCCTGATCTGATCGTCTGATCACCTGAGCGAGCCCCGGGTTTCGGCCCGGGGCTCGTTCGCGTTCCGGGGTCGATCTCCCCGGGCCCCGGGTCAACGCGTCGCTGCGCCGTTCAGCGACCGAGAACCCGGTCGGCGACGATCCGGATGGCGGTGCGCCGCACGTCGGGCGGATCGAACGACGATCCGTCGACGTAGCCGTGTTTGCGGACCACCGAGTCCCGCACGGAGAAGTCGGGATCCGGTTCGGCCGAGGCTCGACCACGGATCTCGACGTAACTCATCGGGTTCGCCGGATCGACCACGCTGAGCGACACCCGAGGGTCGCGCTCGACGTTGCGGTGTTTCGCAGCTCCGGTCCTCGTCGAGACCCACAGCACGTCACCGTCGGCCACATCGGCGAGGAACCACACCGGCGTCGACGACGGACTCCCATCGGGAGCGATGGTCACCAGCACGGCCGTGTTCGGGCCGTCGAGCAGGTGCCTCAGGTGGCCCGGTACCGACTCGCGGTCGTCGGCCCCGGTCGCCATCGTTCAGTCCTGGTGGTCCTTCACCAGCGTGCCGAGGTACAGCTCGATCACCTTCGGATCGGTGAGGAGCTCCTTGCCCGATCCGGTGTAGGCGTTCTGGCCCTGGTCGAGCACGTAGCCGCGATCACAGATCTGCAGACAACGGCTGGCGTTCTGCTCGACCATCACGATCGAGACGCCCGCCTTGTTGATCTGGTGGCACCGGATGAACACCTCGTCCTGCAGCGCCGGCGACAGGCCGGCCGACGGCTCGTCGAGCAGGAGCACCGACGGGTCCATCATGAGGGCTCGTCCCATGGCGAGCATCTGGCGTTCGCCACCCGACAACGAGCCGGCCCGTTGATCGGCGCGCTCCATGAGGCGCGGGAACATGTCGCCGACCTTGTCGAAGTGCTCCGCGAAGCTCTTCGGATCGAGGAACGCCCCCATCTCGAGGTTCTCGCGCACGGTGAGCGCCGGGAACACGTTGTTGTTCTGCGGGACGTACCCGATGCCTCGACTCACGAGTGAGTGAGCCTTCATGTTGGTGATGTTCTCGCCGCGCAGGGTGACCTGGCCGTCCCGGATGTTGACGAGCCCGAACATCGCCTTCACGAGGGTGGACTTCCCGGCACCGTTGGGCCCGATGATCCCGACGAGCTCACCCGGCTCGAGCACCAGGTCACAGCCGTTCAGGATGTTGACCCCCGGGATGTACCCGGCCGTCAACCGGTCGGCGACGAGGAGCGGCTCGACCGTCGCCGTGGCTCCTCCCGCGCCGTCGACCGGGTCGGTCGTCGGGTTCGATCCGCTGTCGTCGCTCATCACAGCTCCCGTTCCAGGTCGAGCGCCGAGTCGTGCGACGACCCGAGGTACGCGTCGACGACGTCCTGGTTCTGGCCGATCGAGGCCGGTGGCCCCTCGGCGATGATGCGGCCCTCGGCCATGACGATGACCCAGTCGCTGATCTCCTGCACCATGTCCATGTCGTGCTCGACGAACAGCACGGTCATCCCCTGGTCGCGGAGACCGGTCACGTGGCCGAGCAGCGACTGCGTGAGCGCCGGGTTCACGCCGGCCATCGGCTCGTCGAGCATCACCATCTCGGGCTCGACCATGAGCGCCCGCGCCATCTCGAGCAGCTTGCGCTGACCGCCGGACAGCGTGCCGGCGAACTCGTTGCGCATGTGGTCCATCTTGAAGTGACGCAGCAGATCGTCGGCCTTCGCCTCGATCTCGGCCTCCTGGCCCTTCCAGAGGAACGGGAAGATCGACTTGAACATCGACTCGCCGGTCTGGGCGGTGGCACCGAGCTTCATGTTCTCGATGACCGTCATCTTCGACAGCGACTTCGTGAGCTGGAACGTCCGGACCATGCCACGGTCGGCGATCTTGTGCGCCGGCACGGTGTCGATGCTCTCGCCCTTGAAAACACGGTGCCCCTCGTCGGGCGAATCGAAGTTCGTGAGCAGGTTGAAGAACGTGGTCTTGCCGGCGCCGTTCGGGCCGATGAGCGCGGTGATGACCCCGCGCTGGATCTCGACGTGGTCGACGTCGACCGCGGTCAGACCGCCGAAGCGGCGGACGACGTTGGTGGCGACGAGGATCGGGTCGGGCTTCTTGGCGCCGGCCTCCCACGGCACGTCGGCGAGCTGCGCCCGCGCCCGTTCGGGATCGACGCCCTCGACGAACGCGATGTCGCCGAGCGTCGCCGTGCCGTCACCCGTCGGCGGGCCCGCGTCGGGGATCAGCTCGTCGCCCTCGCGGAATTCATCGATCATCGAGCGCCATCTCTTCCTTGTTGCCGAAGATGCCCTGTGGTCGGAAGGCCGCCAGCAGGATGAGTCCGAGTCCGATCAGCATGAACCGGACCTGGCCGACCTGGGTGCCACTCATGATCGAGTCGGGAATCACGTCGTTCGCCACCGCCTCACGCAGGAACGTGTCGGTGCCGTCGAGCACGGCGTACAGGATCGCAGCGCCCGCCAGCGGGCCCAGCACCGTGCCTGCGCCGCCGAGGATGAGCGCCACCCAGACGAAGAAGGTGACGTCGGTGATGAAGTTGTCGGGCTGGGCGAGCGAGAACCCGATCGCCCGGAGCATGCCGCCCATGGCACCGAAGACGCCACCGAGGACGAGGGCCTGCATCTTGTACGAGTACGCGTTCTTGCCGAGCGACCGGGCGGCGTCCTCGTCCTCGCGGATGGCCTTCAGCACACGACCCCAGGGGCTGCGGATCAGCAGCCAGCAGAACGTCGCGCCGATCGCCAGCACGATCCACCCGATGATCACGAGGAACATCTGGTTGCCGATGAACAGGTTGAAGAAGTACCGCTCACCCGGGTCGAACGGGCTCAGGTCGTAGAACGTGCCCGAGAACCCACCGAGGCCGTCCGAGGCGCCCGTGAACCAATCGAATCGGGGCGACCGCATGAAGATGCGGATCGCCTCGGCGATGGCGATGGTGACGATCGCGAGGTAGTCGGCACGCAATCGCAGGGTCGGGATGCCCATCAGCAACGCGAGCAGCACCGGGAGGATGCAGATCCCGACGAACACACCGATCACGAAGAGCCAGCCGTCGCTGATGTTCAGCTGGAAGATGCCCTCGTCGTCGTTGATGAGGGGGCCGACGCTGGTGACCGTGAGCGCCAACCCGTAGGCGCCGGCCGCCATGAAGGCCGCCTGGCCGAAGTTCAGCAGTCCGGTGTAGCCGAAGTGCAGGTTGAGGCCGATGGCGGCCAGTGCGAAGTAGATGAATCGTTCGCCGATCAAGCCGCGAACGATGGTCTCGATGATCGCTCCCCAGTCCATGACGTGCTCCTGTCGCCCCTCCGCCTCAGCCGATCCGTTCCTTGCGCCCGAGCAGACCCTGTGGTCGCACGAGCAGGATGATGATGAGCACGGCGAGTGCCCCGATGTTCTTCATGTCGTTGGGGATGACCAGGGTGATCATCTGGATGAACACGCCGACGATGAGGCTGCCGAACAGGGCGCCGTACGCCGTGCCGAGCCCGCCGAGTGTGACCCCGGCGAACATGAGCAGCAGGAGCCGGAAGCCCATGAGGAAGTTGACGTCCTCGGTGAGCGCCAGGAGGATGCCGCCGAGCCCGGCGAGGGCCGTGCCGGTGATCCACACCCACTTGATGACGGCCTCGACGTCGATACCCGACGACGCAGCGAGGTCGCGGTTGTCGGCCACCGCTCGCATCGCCTTGCCCGCCCGGGTCTTCTGCAGCGCCAGGCCGATCCCGACGAGCACGACCACGGAGAAGACGATGATGAACACGTCCTTCGGCGCCAACTCGAACCAGCCGAAGTCGATGCGCTCCTGGATCTGGAAGTCGCGGTAAAAGCGTGACCGCTCACCGAACTGGTACAGGTACACGTTGCGGAGGAGGATCGAGAATCCGATCGACACCACCAGCGCGGCGATGAGGCTCGCGCCTCGCTTGCGCAGGCGCCTCCACACGAACTCGTTGAACGCCCACCCGGCGATGCCGCAGATGATCAGGGC
>JBCCTP010000161.1:0-9260 GCA_039198505.1 Actinomycetota bacterium
ATGGGGGTCGGTCTCGCCGCTGCCCGCACGACCACGATCGGTCGCGCCGTCGGTCGAGCACTCGTTGCGCCGATGACCGTCGCTGGCGTGCTCGCGATCGTCGTGAACGCGATCGGTCGTGGTCTGCCGCTGATCCTCGAGCGACCCATGCAGCTGATGTCCGACGCGATGATCCCCACGATGCTGATCACCCTCGGGTTGCAGCTCGTCCTGACCGGGTTGCCACAGTGGAACGCCGGACTGCTCACGACGATCGGCGCCAAGCTGGCCGTTGCGCCGCTGGCCGGGACCGGTGCCGCCGCCGCGCTCGGGCTCGACGGAGATCCGCTGTCGGTCGTGGCGATCCAGACCGCCATGCCGCCGGCGGTCTTCTGTGCGTTGGTGGCGATCCAGCACGACTACGAACGCGATCGGATCACCAGCGCGGTCGTCGCGACGACGATCGTGTCGCTGCTCACGATCCCGGTCGTGTTGGCGCTCGCGACCTGAGGCGGTGGACCCCGTGAGCGATCACGGGCCCGTCCGTGGCAATCTGGTGACGTGACGACACTCGACCGAGATGGTTCGCCGGGCGACGCGGCTCTACACGGCGGCGACGATCCGACGGTGTCGATCCTCGACCTCGCGATCATCGGGCGCGACGAGACGGCGGCCGATGCGTTCACCGCCAGCGTGGCGCTCGCCCAGCTCGCCGAGCGACGCGGCTACCACCGCGTCTGGTACGCCGAGCACCACAACATGGCGTCCATCGCATCGGCGGCGCCGAGCGTGCTCATCGCGCACGTCGCTGCGCACACATCGACCATCCGATTGGGTGCCGGCGGAGTCATGCTCACCAACCACTCACCGCTCACCATCGCCGAGCAGTTCGGGACGCTGGCGACCCTCCATCCCGATCGCATCGATCTCGGACTCGGGCGTGCTCCCGGCAGCGACCAGACCACGATGCGGGCGATGCGCGTCGACCCGAACGCCTCCGACCGGTTCCCCAACGACGTGCTCGAACTGCAGGGGTACCTCCGCGACGACTCCCGCGTCGCCGGGGTCACCGCGGTCCCGGGCGCCGGTACGGATGTGCCGCTCTACATCCTCGGGTCGTCCACGTTCGGCGCCCAACTCGCCGCGCAGCTCGGGCTGCCCTACGCGTTCGCGTCGCACTTCGCCCCGGCGTGGCTGCTCGAGGCGGTGGCGCTGTATCGCCGGCAGTTCCAGCCGTCCGACCAACTCGCAGAGCCGTACGTGATCGCCGGTGTGAACGTGATCGCGTCACACGACGAGGGCGACGCCCTGCGCCAGCAGCGCGACGTCATGCGCCGGCGCATCGGTCGGTTCCTCCGCCCGCCGCGCGACCTGAGCGACGACGAGGCCGACGAGTTGCTCGGCACGATGCAGGGCCGTCAGATCGCGCAGATGATGCACTACACGGCGGCCGGTGACGCCGAGCTGGTGGCGCGATACCCGCGCAACTTCGCGGTCGAGGCCGGCGTCGACGAGGTGATGACCGTGCATCCGTCGCCGACCGTCGACGAACGCCTCCGGTCGATCGAACTCCTCGCCGACGTCATGGCCACCACCCCGGCCACGGTCTGAACGTCATCGCCCGAGCTGTCCGCCTGCGCCCGGGCCGGATCCGGACACGTGGTCAGCCGTCGAGGGTGGGCAGCCCCTCGCGGAGCACGTTCTTGGCGATCTTCTCGATCGTCGAGCGGGGGAGTTCGTCGAGGACGTGGACGGCCCGCGGAACCTTGAAGTCGGCCAGGTTGGCGGCGCAATGATCGATGACCCGCCGTTCGATCTCGGTGTGGTCGAGGGTCGGGTCGGTCGTGATGAGGAACGCGACCGGGACCTCGTCGAGCATGGCGTGTGGTTGGCCGACGACCGCGACCTCGACGGCGAGCCCGGTCTGCATCACGACCGTCTCGACCTCCGACGCCGCGACGTTCTCGGCGCCGACCTTCAGCATGTCCTTCGCCCGATCGCTGAAGAAGAGGTTGCCGTCGGCGTCGGTCCCGATCATGTCGCCGGTGTCGAACCAGCCGTCGTCGTCGAACGCGGCGGCGTCGGCCTCGGGATCGCCGTCGTACCGGAGGAACATCGACACACCACGAACCCCGCGGACGAAGAGCCGGCCGCGCTCGCCCGGTCGAACCGGCCGCCCGTCGGGGTCGCGAACGCTGACGTCGTAGCCCGGCGACGCGCGGCCGATCGTGCGGCGGGGCCCCGGCAGGTCGACGCTGTCGACGATCCCCTGCGTGATCGTCTCGGTCATGCCCCACCATCCGAGTGTGAGGACGCCGAACCGTTCCTCGAACTCGGGCACCCTCGCACCGATCCCCCAGAACCGCATGCGGTGCTCCGCCGGGACGTCGTGTGGGATCAGCGCACGCACACAGAAGGGGATCATCGACACCCACGAGACGTCGTGGCGCAGGGCGACGTCCCAGAATCGCGAGGCGGAGAAGCGTGGCTGCAGCACCATCGTTCCGCCCGACCACAACGTGGTCAGCATCGACCACGACTGCGCGTTCGTGTGGAACATCGGCAGCATCACGAGCGTGACGTCGTCGGGTCGCAGCCGGAGGTGGCTCACCGACGTCTCGGCGCCCCAGGTGGCGTTGGCGTGGGTCCAGAGCACGGCCTTCGGACGTGACGTCGTTCCCGACGTGAACTGGATGCCGAGTTCGGCCGTCGGATCGGTCGCGCGGGTCGGTGGTTCTGCCTCGGTGGCGAGGAGGTCGGCGAAGGGCACGTGAGAGAGCTGTTCGAGTTCGGCCCGCGCGGCGGAGGACGGTGTCTCGCCGGCGTCGTCGGCGGTCACGACGAGGAATCGCAGATCGTCGGCCGTGTCGGCGACGAGGCGGGCGAAGCCGGGAGACGTGATCGCCGCCACGACGTGCGCCTTGTCGGCGAAGTACTCCATGTCCCGGGCGACCGACCGGGTGTTGGTCGAGACCGCGACCGCACCGAGCTCGGCGCAGGCGAACCACGAGAGGAGGAACTCGGGTGAGTTGTCGAGGTGGATCATCACCCGGTCGCCGACCTCGACCCCTCTCGTGTTCAGCGATGCCGCCACGCGGCGAACCTGAGCCCGGAAGTCGGCGTAGGTCCACGTGCGTGCCTCGCCCGTGAACGGCTCCCAGATCAGGAACGGATGGTCCCCTCGTTCGCTCGCCTGGCGAGCGAGCAGCCACGGGACGTCGCGGCCGTCCTGCATCGCCCACTTCGCCTGATCGATCGACGCGTCGAGTTCCATCACGTCGAGCAGATCACGGCGCGCCGACCGAGAGCGACTCGGCCGGCCGCGGAGGACTCGGAGCGGTCGCTCAGCGGAGCGAGAACGGAGGATAGCGGTCGGTGACCAGCAGGAACCCGTACGCGTTGATGCGCACGGACCAGCGCCCGACGCCGACCACGAAGTCGAACAGACCGCGTGGGTACCGCCCGGTGAACAGGATCGCGAACCACGCGATGACGATGCAGACGAACGCCCCGATCGACAGGAAGAACAGCACGATGTAGTGCGGGATGAGCAGGAACCACTTGACGAGTGGGAGCCACCGGTTGAGGTCGCGCTCGGCGTCGGGATAGTCGTACTCGAGCCGGACGTCCTGCTCGTCGACCGTCGACGGGTACTTGTCGGTCACCAGCACCACGTACGCGCCGATGCGAGCAGTGAAGCGACTGAGCTCGACACCGAAGTCGAACCACCATCGCGGGTACCGCCGGCGGAACAGGATCATCAGCAGCGTCGCCACGAAGAGCCCGCCGGCGATACCTCCGCCGCTGGTGGCGACCAACTCCCCACTCGACGTCTCGACGAATTGTGGAGCCCCCGACGTGAGGATGCCGACGAGGATCACGATCGGGATCACGAGGATGATCCGGAAGGCGGTGGTCAGCCGGCTGTAGCTCTCGCTGTACGCAACGTCGAAACGGGCCGGATACTGCACCACGCCGGGTGGCGGACCAGGTGGCGGTGCCGTCGGTGGTGGCGTCGCCGGTGGCGGCGCACCGGGTGGTGGCAGACCTGGATCGGACGATTCGCTCATGTTCCCCTCCCGAGCGTGGACCCCGCCGGGACGCTAGTCGCGACGGGCGTCGGCGCCCAGGGATGCCGCTCGCCGCCGCCGTCGACTGAGTCTCAGCGGCGGACGGCGTGGCGCTGGAGGAACGATTCGACCGCCCGTGATGCGTCGTCGTCGTCGACCTGCTCGCCGAGCAGGACGTGGCGCATGAACAACGTGGCCGACAGCTCGTCGACCATGCCGTCGACGTCTCCGTCGACGAGCTCCCCGCGTTCGATCCCGGCGTCGACGGCGTGACGCACCGGAGTGAGCAGCCCGCGCACGTAGTCGGCGGCGATGTCGCCGGCGTCCGCGTCTCGTCGCCCGTGTTCGACCAGAGCGCCGAAGAGCGCTCGGACCGGCCGACGGTTGAACCGCTGGACCAGGCTGTCGACGGCGATCTGCAGATCGGAGCGGAGGTCGCCGGTGAAGGCCGGGATCCCGCGACCGGCGACCGCCCGGTCGAACATGGTGCGGATCAGGTCGGCGGGTTCGGGCCAGTGCCGGTAGATCGTGGTCCGCGCGATGCCGGTCTCCTGATGGATCCGTTGGGCGGTGATGGCGTGAGCCCCCTCGTCGATGAGGAGCCGGAACGCCGCGGTCAGGACCAGCTCGAGCGTGGCCTCGCGTGGCCCGCGACGTTCGACCTCCACCGTCACGCCCGAGCCTCCGCGTCCACACGCCGACCCTACCGAGCCCGCCCTATCGCTACAAAGTGTTGCGTTTCTGGCGCAAGTGAGCTTGACTGGTTGAAACGCTACAAAGTGCAGCGTTCTGGCAGATCGGGAGGAGACGCCATGAAGATCACGACCTCACCCACTCGACTCGTCGCCGCTCTCGCGGTGGCGGGACTCGTCGCTGCGGCGTGTGGCAGCGACGACGGCGCTGACGGTGCGGACGACACCGTCACGACCGCTGCCGCGCCGTCCGCGGCGGCGAGCGTCGCCGAACCGATCGACGAGGAGGTCCTCGAGTCCGGTGCCACGGTCCGGCGATTCGAGGCCGATCCGTTGACGATCCACACCTTCACCAATCCCATCTCCGGGTTCGCGAACACCACGACGGTGTTCGAGTCCGAGTCCGTGCTCGTCCTCGTCGACACCCACTTCTCGACCGAGTTGGCGGCCGACTTCCGGGCGTACGCCGATGCGCTCGACAAACCGATCGACCGCGTCCTCATCACCCACGAGCACCCCGACCACGTCGGTGGAATCCCCGAGGTCTTCGGCGACGTCCCGACCTACTCGTCGAGTGGGGTGATCGCTGCCGTCGCCGACGCCGGGATCACCATCACCGACACGCTCGAGCCGGGTGACGTCGAGATCGACGGCGTGACCTACCGATTCGATGTCGTCGAGGACGCCGAGGCCCCCGAGCAGGTGGTCATCACCCTGCCCGACCAGAAGGTCGTGGCCATCGGCGACCTCGTCTACAGCGACGTGCACGCGGTCATGACTCCGGAGTTCGACAACTGGATCCGCCTGCTCGACGACATCGGTGCGACCGACGTCGAGCTCGTCATCCCCGGACACGGCGACCCGGGAGACGCGGGGATCATCGACGAGATGGTCGAGTACCTCGATGCGGCCCGTTCGGCCTACGCCGAGACCGACGACGCGGACGCGTTCGCCGCAGCCATGGTCGAGGCCTTCCCCGACCGGCCGGGGGCGAACCTGCTCGAGTTCGGTACTGGCAACCTGTTCCCGAAGGCGGACGCCTGATGTCCGAGACCACGTCGGAGCGGACCGATTCGACGAGCCAGCCCACCCGACGATCCGACCGATCCGACCAGCACCTGACCAAACGGTACGGCTGGCGCTTCGCCGCGATCCCGGGTGTCCTCGTGCTGATCTACGGGATGTTGTCCTTCATCTCCCTCGGAGACCAGGACTTCTTCTACGAGTCGATGGAGATCAACGTCCCCGACAACGAGTTCCTGCTCTGGAGCTGGGGCGGCAAGAACACGGCGATGCTGACCGTGCTGCTCGTCGCCGCCATCACCCGCCTCCGCGTCCTCCTCGTGACCGCGATGGCCGTCTTGTTCGTCGGCCAGATGGGCGACGTCAATGCGGGGGCGCAGAGCGGCGTCAACGTGTTCATCACCTGGATCGCCTTCTCGCTGGTCGTGATCCAGTCGGTCTGGATGTTCCTCGACTGGCGAGCCGAACAGAAGGAGATGCCGGCGACCGTCTCCTGACCCGTCGTCACCAGCCGTGGGCCGACCTGTCCGTTTCCGTCCTGGGCGGAAGCGGACAGTCGGTCCCCGTCTACGGTGGGAGCGCTGTGACGATCTCCCCTTCGACCAGCGACGGCGTCGATGCCGAGCGCCTCGCAGAGGCCATCGACGAGGCGGGTGACGCCCGCATCCTGCTGATGTCGTTGGTGCACCTCACGGGCGACACCAGCTGGCTCGAGCCACCGTTCACGCCGGTCCGCGACGTCAACCTGATCGCCGATCGCCACGCCGGACTCGACGCCGACAGCCGGGCCCGCATCCGCGACGCGCTCGTCGGTGAGCTCACCTCGCCGTCTCGAGACTCGGGAGGTGTCGAGCCGGCGATCGTCGACCCCGGCCCCGATCTGATGTTGCGCATGATGCGCGTCTGTCTCGGCGAGGAGGTCGCCGAGGAGTACTCGCTCATGATGCGCGAGGACCTCGGCTTCGTCGATCGCGATGTCGACCTGCCGCCCGTGCCCGACGAGGTCGACGGACCCGTCGCGGTGATCGTGGGCGCCGGCGTGTCGGGGCTGGCGATGGGTGCGGTCCTCGGCCGCGCCGGGCTGCCGTACGTGATCGTCGAGAAGAGCGACGACGTCGGAGGCACGTGGTGGGACAACCGCTACCCGGGTTGTGGCGTCGACACCCCCAACCACGCCTACTCCTTCTCGCACGGCCGTCGGTACGACTGGTCCCGCTACTTCTCGCCCCGCGACGAGATCGCCGACTACCTCCGTCGGTGCGCCGACGAGTTCGGCGTTCGTCCGCACATCCGATTCGGTACCGAGGTCGTCGGCGCGCGATGGGACGACGACGCCCGGCGGTGGCACGTCGACGTGCGTCCCACCCGAGCGGGCCCCGATGCGCCGACCGAGACCCTCACGGCGCCGGCGTTCGTGAGCGCGGTCGGGGTGCTGAACGTGCCGAAGCCGCCGGCCATCGAGGGCCTCGACGACTACCAGGGCGTCATGTTCCACACCGCTCGCTGGCGTGACGACGTCGCCCTCGACGGCGCCGATGTGGCGGTCGTCGGCACCGGCGCATCGGCCATGCAGCTCGTGCCCAGCATCGCCGATCGAGTCGGTCGGCTCACCGTGTACCAGCGCAGCCCACAGTGGGCCCGTCCGGTCGACGGCTACGGCGAGGCGATCCCGGACGCCGGGCGCTGGCTGCTCCAGAACGTGCCGTTCTACGCCGAGTGGTTCCGGTTCGTCATGTTCTGGCGCTACGGCGACGGGCTCCTGCCCTTCCTGCGTCGCGATCCGGAGTGGCCCCATCCCGAGCGGTCGATGAACCGGATCAACGACCGTCACCGGGGTCAGATGACCGATCACCTGCTCTCCGAGCTGGAGGGTCGACCCGACCTGGTCGACAAGTGTCTTCCCTCGTACCCACCGTTCGGCAAGCGGATCCTGCTCGACAACGGGTGGTTCCGCACCGTGCGGCGCGACGACGTCGAGTTGGTCACCGATCCGATCGACCACGTCGACGGCGACGGCGTGGTGACCACTGACGGGACCCACCGTCGACACGATGTGATCCTGCAGGCCACGGGCTTCGAGACGACGCAGCTGACCGCCCGGTTGGGCGTGATCGGCCGTGACGGTCTCGATCTCGCCGACGCATGGGCCGACGAGGATCCGCGAGCCCACATCGGCATCACGGTCCCGGGGTTCCCGAACCTGTTCCTGATGCTCGGGCCGAACACCGGTCTCGGTCACGGCGGCTCCACGATCTTCATGTCCGAGTGCCAGGCGCGGTACGTCGCGTCGTGCCTCGCGGTCGTCCTCGACGGTGGCGGTGGCGGTGGCGGTGGCGGCGACGGTGACGGTGTGGCGGCGATCGAGGTCCGCCAGGACGTGCACGACGACTACAACGAACGCGTCGATGCCGAGCACGCCGAGCTGATCTGGACCCACCCGGGCATGACCAACTGGTACCGGAACCGTCACGGCCGGATCACGGCGCTCCTGCCGTGGCGGCTCGTCGACTACTGGGCGCTCACCCACGACGTCGACCTCGACGAGTTCATCGTCGACAACTGAGCGTCGGGCGGTGGCGCGCCCCAGGAGCGACGTCGTCGTCAAACGTGACGTTCGGCACACCTTCGTGCGCAGCAGCGCCGCCGCCGGACGATCGACTCCGTTCCGCCGTCCGACCCTCACGACATCTGGAGTCGAACCTCATGAGCACGCTGGCGCGCATCCCCTTCCGCATCGCGTTGGCGATCGCGGTCCTCATCCCGCTCGGCGCCGTGGCGGTCTACGCCAGCGTTGACGCCGTCGGCGCCCGAGCGGCAGCGCAGGACGCCGCCGACATCGAGATCTCCACCGAGCTGAGCGTGCTGCTCGGCAATCTGGTGCACGAGACGCAGAAGGAGCGCGGGTCGACCGCGTTGTACGTGAGCTCCGAGGGTCAGGCGTTCCAGACGGAGCTGCCGGCTCAGCACGACGCCACCGATGTGGCTCGCGCTTCGCTGGACGACTTCCTGGCCGAGCACGGTGACCGGTTCGATTCGATCGGCGCCGAACTCGGCGCGGTTCTCGACGACCTCGCTCTCGTCGACGGCTGGCGCCAGGATGCGCTCTCGCTGAACGCCACCCTCGGGGAACTGCTCGGGTCGTACACCGGGCTCAACAACAAGATCCTCGCGACGATCGGAGCGTCGACCGCCGGCAAGGGTGACGCCGACATCCGTGGCGACGCGATCGCCTACGTCACGTTCCTCAACGGCAAGGAGCGGTCGGGCATCGAGCGCGCGCAGCTCTCGGCCGTGTTCGCCAATGACGGGTTCGCGCCGGGGCAGTACGCGACGGTCACCTCGCTGATCGCGATCCAGGACTCGTACTTCTCGCTCTTCGAGACGATCGCGAACCCCGAGGTCCTCGCGTTCTACGAGGAGAAGCAGGCCGATCCGGCCGTCGCCGAGGTCGCCCGGCTCGAGGCGATCGCACTCGAGACCGACACGACCGCAGCCG
>JBCCTP010000162.1:0-9247 GCA_039198505.1 Actinomycetota bacterium
CCACCCCCGACCGGACTCGAGCCCTCTCCGATCGACTCCGACCACGACGTCGCGGCGGCGGCCGCCGACGTGTCGAACGGAGGTGAGACCTCGGCTGCGTTGGCCGCCGAGCGTCACGATCTCGACGACCTCCTCGCCCGTCTGCACGAGGACATGGACCTCGAGGTGTCGCCCACGCCGACGACCGCCGATCTCACCGACCCGCGCGAGTTCGAACGCTCCCAGATGCCCGATGACGACGAGATCGTCGTCGAGTCGACCGGGGGGCTCGACTTCCGACCCGAGCCGGCCGGACTCGTGCGCCGGCTCATCGGATTCGTGGTCGATCAGGTGTTCGTCCTGGCCGCCCTCGCGCCGGGCATCGCCATCGCGGTGGCCGGATCGGGCGGGGCGATCGTGGCCCTCGGTGTCCTCGTCGCGATCGTCGGATTCCTCGCGGCCGCCACGTGGTACGGCCGCGCCATCGCGGCTCATGCCCGCTGGATCGGCAACCGCGTCACCGGCACCCGGGTGGTCGACGTCCGCAACGGATCCCACGTCGCCGTCGGACACGGCGTGACCCGGTTCCTCGCTCGGCACCTGGGCGCAGTCCTGATCCTCCCGTCGGCAGTGATGCTCGGCGACTCCCAGCGCCGCACGTTCCACGATCGACTCGTCGGCACCGTGGTGGTGGGACGCGAGCGGCAGGCCTGGTCGGTCGACGACGAACCGGGCCCGCCAACGGCGCCGAGGTAGCCTCCGACCCGTGAGCGAGTCGTTCCGCGCGCTGCCTCCGCCCAGCGGGCCCATCGTGTCGCCCGCCGCCACCGAGGAGGAGGCCGTCGCCATCATGGCGGCGGTCGAGGCGTTGTGGCCCCGACCGGTGGTGGCCGCCGAGCCCCCCGATCGCCGTTCGGGCAACTGGAAGTTCTCGGGGCGCTGGTGGAGCCGACCGGTCACCGTCCGACGCGACCGTCCGTGGCGATGATCGGCCGCCGCCGAGCCGTCCGCGGACCGCGCGGCGACGGGCTCCCGCCCACATGGCTCTGAGGTCGGCGGCGGCGTGATCGACGTTCGCCCCGCGACCGGCCCGACGTCGATCGAACTGGCCGACGGCCGACCGGCCGATCTGACGACCGTCGACGACACGTCCGCCGTCGTGCACGTGACACAGCCCGACGGCGGCGTCGAGACGATCGTCGTCGACGGCCTCGAACCCGACACCGACCACGAACTGGCGGTGGCCGACACGACGATCCGCGTGCGCACACTGCCCACCCCGGCCGGGGAGCTGCGGTGCACGTTCACGACCGTCAACGACGTCCACTTCGGCGAGGTCGTCGCCGGGCTGATCGAGGGCTTCGACGGCGGCCCGCTGCGTTCGGCCGAGCCCGGAGCCGAGCCCTACCCCGAGGTCATGAACCGTTCGGCGGTCACCGACATGCGTCGCATCGAGCCGACCGCCGTGATCGTCAAGGGCGACCTGTCGGTCGACGGAACCGACGAGGAGTGGGCGGCGTTCGAGCGGTGCTACCGCGACTCGTTCGGCGACACACTCCACGTCGTGCGCGGCAATCACGACGCCTACCGCCACCAGACCAGCTACGCCGGCGACGCGGTCGTCGACCTCCCGGGCATCCGCCTCGCGGTGATCGACACGACCATTCCCGGTTCCACGACCGGGATGATCACCGACGACCAGGCGACCTGGCTGCGCGATGTCGGCGATCACGACGGGGCCGTGCTCGTGCTCGGCCACCACCAGCAGTGGGTGGGCCAGGCGTCGGATCCCTCCGACCCGGGTTCGCAGCGACGCAGCGACGACTACTTCGGGATCCATCCCGACGGCAGCGATCGGCTCGATGCGGTGTGCGTCGACCGGCCGAGCATCATCGGGTACACCGCCGGGCACACCCACCGCCATCGCCGCCGAGAGATGACCGCGTCCGGACGACCCACGGTCGAGATCGGCTGCACGAAAGACTTCCCCGGGACCTGGGCCGAGTACCGCGTGTACGACGGCGGCGTGATGCAGGTGGTGCACCGCATCTCGGCTCCCGAGGCCCTGCGCTGGAGTGAGTCGTGCCGACATCTCTACGCCGACGTCGGCGTCGATTACGCCGCGTACGCACTCGGGGAGTTGTCCGATCGGTGCTTCGTCGTCACGATCGACGAGTGAGCTCGCGGATCGGAGCGGCGCTCGGAGCGGTCGCCCTCGTCGCGTCGGCCTGCGGGTCGGGCGACTCCGGCTCGTCCATCCGCGTGGCGGCCGCCTCGTCGCTGACCGACGTGATGACCGAGTTGGCGGCTGCGTACGAGGCGGCGAGCGGTGTCGAGGTCGAGTTGAACCTCGGTGCCAGCAGTGCGTTGGCGCTGCAGATCGAGGAGGGCGCACCCGTCGACGTGTTCGCGTCGGCCGACGTGGCGCTCGTGGCCGACCTCCGCGAGCGGACGAGCGGCATCGGTGCGCCGGTCGAGTTCGCCACGAACGACCTGGTCATCGCCGTGCGGGTCGATGCCGACGGACGCATCGACGCACTCGACGACTTCACCGACGACGACCTACTGCTCGGCGCATGCGCGGCACAGGTGCCGTGCGGCGGATACGCGGCGACCGCATTCCGACTCGCCGACATCGACCCGGCGCTCGACACCGAGGAGACCGACGTCCGCTCGCTCGCGGCCAAGATCGCGTCGGGCGCTCTCGACGGCGGGCTCGTCTACCGGACCGACGTGGTCGCCGCCGTGGACTCCCTCCGTGCGATCGATCTTCCCGCCGAGGCCGCCGTCGACGCGGTGTACGGAGCGGCGGCCGTCGACCGTGGAGGTCGGGACACGTCGTACGGCTCGACCGAGTCGGGCGACGACTTCGTCGAGTTCCTGTTGTCGAGCACCGCGCAGGAGATCCTGAGCGCCCAGGGGTTCGGCCCGCCGTGACCGACGCCGCCCGACGCGTCCGACGGCGGTGGCCGAGGGGACTGGTCGTGTTCGCCGCGCTCGGGGCCGCGATCATCGCGATCCCGCTGCTGGCGCTGCTGGTCCGGGTCCCGTGGTCGGGCCTGGTCGACGCCGCCACGTCCGACGTGGTGCGCGACGCGCTGCTGATCTCGCTCGTCACGTCGCTCGCGGCCGCCGTCGTGTCGATCGTCCTCGGCGTCCCTCTCGCCTGGGTGCTCGCTCGGACCGACGCCCCCGGCCGCGGAGTGCTGCGGGCGCTCGTCACGCTGCCGATGATCCTCCCGCCGGTCGTCGGCGGTGCTGCGCTGCTGTTCGCGTTCGGACGTCGCGGCGTGCTGGGTGAGTGGCTCGAACAGTCGACCGGGCTCGTGCTCCCGTTCTCGATCTGGGGGGTGATCCTGGCGAACACGTTCGTCGCGCTGCCGTTCCTCGTGATCACGGTCGAAGGCGGGCTGGTGGCGGCGGGAACCCGACGCGAGGAGGCGGCCGCCACGCTGGGCGCGACGCCGTGGCACGTGTTCCGGCGGGTGACGCTGCCGTCGGTCGCGCCGGCGATCCGGGCGGGGGCGATCCTCGCGTGGGCCCGGGCGTTCGGCGAGTTCGGCGCCACGATCACGTTCGCCGGCAACCTCCCGGGTCGGACCCAGACGCTTCCGCTCGCGGTGTTCGTCTCACTCGACGCCGATCGCGACGCCGCGATCGCGATCAGCCTCATCATGGTGGTCGTGTCGTTCGTGATCCTGCTGACACTCCGTGACCGGTGGTGGAGCGGGAGCGCTCGATGAGCGGCGATCCGTCACCTCCGGGCGGTGCGACGTCCGGCGATCCAGCGGCCGACGGTCTCGTCGTCGACGCCGAGATCCGCCGAGGTGATGCCGTGGTCGTCGCAGCGTTCTCGGTCGCGCCCGGCACGACCACCGCGCTCGTCGGTCCCAACGGCGCCGGGAAGACCACCCTCATCGAGGCGGTCGCCGGCCTGGTTCCGTTGAGCCGCCCCGAGGTGTCGGGCAGGTCGACGTCGGTGCGGATCGACGGTCGGATCCTCGACGATCCGGTGCGGGACGTCTTCGTGCCTCCCGAGCAGCGGTCGGTCGGCGTGGTGTTCCAGGATCTCCGACTGTTCGACCATCTCGACGTGCTGAGCAACGTGGCGTTCGGCCGCCGGGCGCGGGGCGAGGCCCGCAGCGACGCCGAGTCGATCGCTCGTCGATGGATCGGGGCGGTCGGTCTCGGCGGAGCGGAGTCCAGTCGCCCGGCCGAACTCTCGGGCGGCCAGGCGCAGCGCGTCGCGCTCGCACGTGCGCTCGCCGCCGATCCGGACGTCCTCCTGTTCGACGAACCGCTGTCGTCGCTCGACGTGCGCACGCGGGCCGAGATGCGCCGTCTCGTGCGCACCCACCTCGACGCGCTGAACGGTCCCCGCCTCCTGGTCACCCACGACCCCGCTGACGCGTTCGCGCTGGCCGATCAGGTGGTGGTGCTCGAGGGAGGGCGGGTCACCCAGACCGGGACGCCGGCGGAGATCCAGCGGCGGCCGGCGACCTCGTACGTCGCCGCGCTCGGCGGGGTCAACCTGGTGTGGGGAGACGCGAGCGACGGACGGGTGGTCGTCTCGGTCGACGGTTCGGCGAGCGGAGCCGAGCAGGTCCACGAACGACCGCTCGAGCTGACCGTGCTCGACCACGAGGTCGCCGGCCCGGTTCGCTGCACGATCCCACCGAGCGCCATCGCGCTGTCCCCGTCGAGGCCGCGGGGGAGCCAACGCAACGTCTGGGTCGCCACGGTCCGATCGGTCGAGCCGATGGGTGACCGGGTGCGGATCGTGCTCGACGGACCGGTCGGTCTGGCGGCCGACGTCACGCCGGGCGCCGTGGCGGCGCTGTCGCTCGGTCCCGGCGTCGAGGTCTGGGCCGCGGTGAAGGCCACCGAGATCGACGTCCAACCGGTCTGAGCTGGTCCGACGCGGCCGCGCGACCATCCGCGAAACGTGTGACACCCCCTCGTCATCATGGGTGGCATGGACGTCCTGCTCCTCGTTCTCGTGGTGCTCCTCCTCGCCGCCGTCGTCGCCGTCGGCGTGCTGCTCGTCCGCCGCGGCGAAGATCACCGGTCGGCCGCCGAGCTGGCCGAACTCGACGCCGATCGGGCCGCCACCGCCGAGGCCATCCGGTTCGCCGTCGACGAGGCCGTCGAACGGGCCGTCCACGACGCTCGCGTGCAGGCCGCCGCCGATCGCGACGCCGCGGTCCACGCAGCACTCACCCAGTCGGCCACGTTGCAGCGCGAGCAGATGGACTCGGTCACCCAGCTGCACCGCGAGCAGCTCGACGCGGCCGCGGCGAGAGTGACCGAGCAGAGCTCCGCCGACCTCACCAGCAAGAAAGACGTCATCGACGCCCGGCTCGACTCGATGCACGCCGAGGTCAAGACCGAACTGCAGAAGGTGTCGGCGCTCGTCCACGAACTCGGCCAGGCGAGCGCGAAGAAGTTCGGCGAGGTCGAGTCGAACCTCGCCGCCCACGCCGAGGTCACCCGGTCGCTGTCCGACTCCGCGCAGTCGCTGCGCACGGCTCTGGCCAACCCGCAGGCACGCGGCCAGTGGGGTGAGCGCATGGCCGAAGACGTGCTGCGGTTGGCCGGCTTCGTCGAGAACGTCAACTACGTCAAGCAGACGCAGATCGAGGGGGCCACCGGCCGACCCGACTACACGTTCCAGCTGCCCCGTGGCCAGCAGCTGTTCATGGATGTCAAGTTCCCCATGGCGTCGTATCTCCGGTACCTCGACGCCTCGACCGAGGCCGAACGTGAGGCGCACCTCAAGGCGTTCCTCCGCGACGTCCGTGCCCGCGTGAAGGAGCTCGCCCGTCGCGAGTACGCCACCAGTGGCTCGGCCGCCTCGATCGACAACGTGCTGCTGTTCATCCCCAACGAGCAGCTCACCGGGTTCATCCACGAACACGATCCCGCCCTGCTCGACGACGCGATGCGCCAGCAGGTCGTCATGTGCTCGCCGCTCACGCTCTTCGCGTTCCTCGGCGTCATCCGCCAGGCGCACGACAACTTCATGATCGAGCAGACGAGCGACGAGATCCTCAAGCTGATCGGCTCGTTCGGCACCCAGTGGCGCAAGTACGTCGACCAGGTCGATGCGGTGCGCAAGCGGTTCGAGTCGGTCGACAAGGCGTTCGATCAGCTCGCCGGCACACGTCGACGAGCGCTCGAGAAGCCGCTGCGCCAGATCGAGGAGATCCGGCTCCGGCGCGGACTGCCCGTCGACGGCGAGCTGTTCGCCATCCCGGCCGACGACGACGAGACTCCGCCCGACGGATCGGTTCGTCGGCTCGGCGCCTGAGCGCATCTCGACCGCGCGGGCGGGATCGGTAGGTTGCACTCGTGTCCCAGCCGGCGTTCGACTTCGGCGACGACGTCCCCGACGACGCCGCCGATCCCACGTACTCGGTCTCCGAGCTCGCCGACGCGATCAACGACCGACTGCGGTCGGGGTTCGACGACGGTGTGTGGGTACGCGGTGAGATCGACGGCCTGAACCACCGCGGGCCGCACACGTACTTCTCGCTCATCGAAGACGGCGACGACGGCAAGGCGGTGCTCAACGTCCAGCTGTTCGCCCCGGCGAAGCGCCGGATCACGCCGGTCCTCCGCAAGGCCAACCTCGAACTGCGCGACGGCATGAAGGTGCGGGTCCACGGGTGGCTCGACTTCTGGGCGCAGGGTGGTCGGCTCGGTCTCAAGATGGACCGACTCGACTCGCGATACACGCTGGGTGAGATCGCCCAGTCCCGCGACGACGTCCTGCGGCGGCTCGCGATCGAGGGTGTGCTCGACGCCAACGGCCGCACCCTGCTCGCACGGGTCCCGCTCCGTGTCGGCGTGGTCGCCAGCGTCGACTCCGCCGCGTGGGCCGACTTCCGGAGCGAGATCGAACGCAGCGGATTCGGCTTCGAGCTCACGGTCGCCGACACCCGTGTCCAGGGCGACGGTGCCGATCGGATGGTGGCGGGGGCCATCGGCACGCTCGCCCGAGGCGCACGCAAGGGAATCCTCGACGCGATCGTCGTGATCCGAGGCGGTGGAGCACGCAACGAACTCGCCGTGTTCGACTCCGAACGCATCGCGCGGACCATTGCGGCCGTGCCCGTGCCCGTTTTCACCGGTCTGGGCCACGAGGTCGACCGCAGTGTCGCCGACGAGTGCGCCCACACCGCACTGAAGACCCCGACCGCCTGCGCGGGCGCCCTCGTCGAGCGCGTCGCCGAGTTCGTGGCCGCCAGCGAGCGGACGTGGGCGGCGATCCTGCATCGCGGCGACGTCGCCGTCTCGCTGGCCGAACGCCGCATCAGCGAGGTGGCGGGCACGATCGCGCGGCGCACCGGCTCGGCGCTCGATCGCGCCGACGAGCGTCTCGACATGCGCCGCATCGTCCTCGGTAGCGCCGTGCCGGCGGCGCTCGCCACTCAGGTCGACGCCGTCCAGCGCCGGGCCGAACGGCTCGTCGAGCGGAGCGAACTCGTGGTCGAGCGATCGTCGAACGCGCTCGACGTGCTCGCCGCGCGCATCGCCTCCGTCGACCCGGCGGTCCAACTCGCTCGGGGGTGGTCGATCACGCGCACCGCCGACGGCGAGGTCGTCCGGTCCATCGATCGACTCGTTCCGGGTCAGCGGCTCACCACCACCGTGCTCGACGGTCACATCGCCACGACGGTCGACGAACTCCATCACACGTCCACCCCCGGGAGGTCCGATGCCTGAGTCCACGAACGCCGACGTCACCGGCTCGTCGTCCGAACCGATCGGATACGCCGACGCCCTGCGCGAGCTCGACACGATCCTTCGCGAACTCGAGGGGTCCGACGTCGACGTCGACCGACTCACGGGTCGCGTCGAGCGAGCCTCCGAGCTCATCGCTCTCTGCCGCGAGCGGATCGCCGCTGCGCAGGTGACCGTGCAGCGCGTCACCGCCGACCTCGGCGCTGCAGCGCCCATCCCCGGCGACGACCTCGACGACTGACCGACTCGGCGGCGTCACGAACGTCACCCGTCTCGACACGACGAGGGAGTGACGCCGCCACGGGGCGTCGTTAGCCTCGAATCGATGCTCGTCAGCGCTCCATCCTCGCTCGAGGCGATCGCGCAGCGCTGCACGACGCGTCTCGACGACTTCCTGACCGCCGAGAAGCGGCGATGGGAGGCGGTCGCGCCCGAGCTCGCCCACCCCATCGACGAGATCCGTCGGCTGGTCCTGTCGGGTGGCAAGCGGCTCCGACCTGCGTTCTGCCACTGGGGCTTCATCGGCGCCGGCGGCGGCCACGACGAACCGATCGAGATCGACGCAGGCGCTGCGTTCGAGCTGCTCCACGCCTTCGCCCTGTTCCACGACGACGTCATGGATGACGCCGACAGCCGCCGCGGCCAGCCGACCACACACGTGGTCAGCGCCACCGAGCACGCCGAGAAGGACTGGGCGGGCGAGTCACGCCGGTTCGGTGACGGTGTCGCCATCCTGGTGGGTGACCTGGCGTTCGTGTACGCCGACCAGCTGCTTGCCGAGGCGACCCCCGAGGCCACCACCATCTGGAACGAGATGCGGATCGAGCTCAACATCGGCCAGTACCTCGACATCCTCGGTGGCGTCACCCGGACCCGAGATCTCGCGGCCGCCGAGCGCATCTGCCGGTACAAGTCGGGCAAGTACACGATCGAACGCCCGCTCCATCTGGGCGCCGTGTTGGCGGCGCCCGGTCGCGCCGACGAACTCCTCCCACAGCTGAGCGCATACGGCTTGCCGCTCGGCGACGCCTTTCAGATGCGCGACGACGTGATGGGTGCGTTCGGCGACGAGACCGCCACCGGCAAGCCGGTCGGCGGCGACCTCATCGAGGGCAAGCCGACTCCGCTGCTGGCTCGCGCGGTCGGCGCCGCCACGACGGCGCAGCGCGAGGTCCTCGACCTCGTCGGCGACCCCGACATGAGCCCCGACACCGTGGCCCGCGTGCAGCAGGTCATCGTCGACACGGGAGCGTTCGACGACCTCGAGACGCAGATCTCCACCCTGACCGAGCGTGCGATCTCCGCTCTTGCCGACGCCGACATCACCGACGAGGCGGTCGACGAACTCACCGCCCTCGCCCACTACGTGAGCCGCCGCACCACATGACCCTCCACCCCGCCGTGGGGGAACCGGGTGGGAAACCAAGATGGGCGCGCCGCCCCCCCCCACAAAAACGAAGGGAGAAAGGGGTGGTGTTGACAGGGTGGGGGGGGCGGAGAGAAACAAGAAAGTAAGGGAGAG
>JBCCTP010000163.1:0-9246 GCA_039198505.1 Actinomycetota bacterium
GCCCGCCTTCATGGCGTTGGCGGCGAGCAGCACCTCGGGCACGAACAGGATTCCGTCACGGAAGTCGTCGCCGACGACCTTCATGGCGGCGACGAGCGCCTCGTTGAGCACCTTGTCGGCGCCCCAGCCGCGGTCGAGGAGGATCGTGGTGCCCTCTGCGATCTCCTCCTTCAACCCGTCGTACAGGTCGTCGTGCATCTGCGGGACGAGTTCGTCGTCGGGGAGGGTGGCGAGATCGATCTCGTCGAGCTCGTCGTCGGCGCCGGCGGTCTGGTCGGCCGGATCGCCGGAAAGGGTGGGGTCGTCACTCATGTCGCACTCCGGATCGGTGATGGAGGATGCCCGGCCGGGCGGCACGGGGCGAGGGATGTCGGACTCCGTCGATCGCAGTCGCACGGAGCGGTACCGGGTGATGCGGTACGCCGGACCCCTCTGGGACGAGCGCAACACGCATGATATCGGTCGCGAGAGCGGCGCTCACGAGTTCCGGTGACCTCGATCACTCGGGGGCTCATCTTGGGGCCGGGTCGGGGTGCACTGGTATCTTCAGCGTTCGTGTCGATGTTCCTGCGCGACTACTTGAACGTCGTCTGGTTCGGCCTCGCCGCTCTCCTCATCGGTGGGCTGCTGCTGGGTCTGGCGGCCGCGGTGCGACCCACCAAGCCGTCCGCCGAGAAGTACATCGCCTACGAGTCGGGCGTCGACCCGGTGGGCATGGGCTGGTCGCAGAGCCAGATCCGGTACTACGTGTTCGCCCTGCTCTTCGTCATCTTCGACGTCGAAGCGGTGTTCCTCTTCCCGTGGGCGGCGAACATCGAGCGCTACGGCACGTTCGGGCTCGTCGTGATGATCATCTTCATCGTGCTGCTGCTCGACGGCCTCTTCTACGCCTGGAAGCGAGGACTGCTCCGATGGGTCTGATCGACAAGGGCCGCATGCCGGCGCCGCTCACCAAGCTGCTCAACATGTCCCGCTCGTACTCGCTCTGGGTGTACCAGTGGGGCCTGGCGTGCTGCGCGATCGAGATGGGTGCCGCGTTCGGCTCGCCCCGGTACGACGTGATGCGCCTCGGCGTCATCCCGCTGCCCGCCAGCCCGCGCCAGGCCGACTTCGTGTGTGTGTCCGGCACGGTGACCGACAAGATGGCGCCCGCGGTCAAACGACTCTGGGAGCAGATGCCCGAGCCGAAGTACGCCATCTCCATGGGTTCGTGCGCCAACTGTGGCGGTCCGTACTGGGACAGCTACTCGGTCACCAAGGGCGTCGACCAGATCATCCCGATCGACGTCTACGTCCCGGGCTGTCCGCCGCGGCCCGAGGCGCTGCTCGAGGGCGTCGTGCTGCTGCAGCAGCGGATCAAGAACGAGGACATGCAGGCCAAGTGGAAGGGCGACGAGTTCACGACCCTCCAGGCCAAGCGGGCCGCCGAGCGCGGAGAACTGTCGGCGGGCGGCGACACGGGCGAGACCACACACGGCATCTCGACCGACCCGCAGCCGATTCCCGCACGCAACCGTCCCGAGCCGATCGTCGTCGGCGGTGGCCCCATTGAGTGACGCCACCACCACCGAGACCGACGCCGACGCCGAACCCGCAGCACTTCCGGGCGATGGCCTGCGCGAGGGGATCATCGACGACCTCCGCAGCCGAATCGGTGAGGCGCTCCTCGACACGCACATCACTCCCAACGACGACCTCTGGGTGCGCGTCACGACCGAGTCGTGGGCCGAGGCCGGCGCTGCGTTGAAGGCCGCCGGGTTCACCTACTTCTGCTTCCTCTCGGCGATCGACTGGATGCCGTCGCCGTACGGCAAGGGTGAAGAGGTTCCCGGGGAAGAACTGGATGCTGCCGAGGCCGACGACGGTCCGGCCGAGATCGTCCCGGGCGTCACTGGCGGCGAGACCCGCATGCAGGTGTTCGCTCGACTCGTCGACCTCGAGCGTCACGTGGGCGTCACCATCAAGGCCGACGTCGACGATGACGCTCCCGTGGTCGACTCGTGGACCGGCTCGTTCGCCGGCGCCAACTGGCACGAGCGCGAGTGCCACGAGATGTTCGGCATCGGCTTCAACGGTCACCCCGATCTGCGCAACATGTACCTGCCCGGCGACTTCGAGGGCTTTCCGCTGCGGAAGGACTTCCCCCTGCTCGCCCGCATGGTCAAGCCGTGGCCCGGCATCGTCGACGTCGAGCCGATGCCCGAGTTCGACAACGAAGAGGGCGGCGATTCCGAATGACCATGATGTCCGACCGTCAGCAGCTGGGGTACATCGCCTCGCAGGCCGCGGACGCACGTCTCAACGTCGAGCTCGAGACCGAGGGGATGACCCTCAACATCGGCCCGCAGCATCCCGCCACCCACGGCACGCTGCGCATCATCGCCCGCCTCGACGGCGAGCAGGTGGTGTGGGCCGAGCCGTCGGCGGGCTACATGCACCGCGGCTACGAGAAGCTCACCGAGGTCCGTTCGTTCCCGCAGGTCACCACGCTGATCAACCGGATCGACTGGCTCGGCAGCTTCGCCAACGAGGTGCCGTTCATCCTCGCCGCGGAGAAGTTGATGGAGATCGAGGCGCCGCCGCGTGCCCAGGTCATCCGCACCATCCTCTTCGAACTGTCGCGCGTGGCCAACGTGTCGCTGTTCCTCGGTGACCTGGGCGTGCAGATGGGTGCCATCACGCCCGTGTTCCTCGCCTTCCGCGACCGCGAGTACGTCCTCAACCTCATCGAGGGCGCCACGGGCGGACGCTTCCATCCCAACTTCGACCGCATCGGCGGGCTGAAGGACGACCTGCCGAAGGGCTGGATCGACGAGACCAAGCAGGTCATGACGAAGCTCATCGGCTTCTGCGACGAGATCGAGGACCTGCTCTTCGGCAACGAGATCTTCCAGAGCCGGATGCGCGGGGTGGGCGTCATCCCCGCCACCGTCGCCCAGGAGTACGGCCTGTCGGGCGCCAACCTGCGTGCGTCGGGCATCGACTACGACCTGCGGCGCGACCAGGATCTCCCGATGTCGTGGGACATGGCCGACTGGAGGGTCTGGACCCATCCCGACGGCGACTCGTGGGCGCGCTGCTGGGTGCGGCTCCAGGAGACGCGCGAGTCGTGCAAGATCGTCCAGCAGCTCCTCGACCAGATCCCGTCGGGTCCGGTCATGGCCAAGGTCCCGCGCATCATCAAGGTGCCCGAGGGCGAGGCGTGGGTGTCGACCGAGAACCCGCTCGGCGAGATGGGCTACTACGTCGTCTCCAAGGGAGACACGGGGCCGTTCCGGGTGAAGATCCGCTCGGCGAGCTTCAACAACATCTCCATCACCCCGTGGGTGCTCAAGGGCGTCTACGTTCCCGACATCATCACGATCCTCGCCAGCCTCTACTTCATCCTGGGCGACATCGATCGCTGACCGTCGCCACGACTTCACGCTGACCACCACCTCATGAGTTCCTTGGCCATCGAGATCCCCTACTGGGGGCAGTCGATCTTCCGCGTCGTCGGCGGCCTCGTCGCCGTGCTGCTCCCGGCCGGCACGATCGTCTACCTGTTCCTGTTCAAGATGATGTCCTTCATGCAGAGCCGACTCGGCCCCATGGAGGCCGGGCCGTACGGCTCGATGCAGCTGCTCGCCGAGGTCGGCAAGTGGATGCAGAAGGAGGACATCGCCCCCGACAACGCCGACAAGACCATCTTCAAGATGGCGCCGCTGATCGTCCTCACGTCGACCTTCCTGCTGATCGCCGTCGTGCCGTTCGGACCCGAGGCCTGGTTCACCGACTTCTCGGCCGGCGTGTTCTATGCGCTCGCCGTCGGTTCCGTCTCGGTGCTCGGTGTGCTCGTCGCCGGGTGGGCCTCGGCCAACAAGTACTCACTCCTCGGCGGCATCCGCGGCGCCGGCCAGCTCATCGCCTACGAGCTGCCCATGGTGCTGGCGACACTGGGTGTCGTCATCCAGGCCGAGTCGATGAACCTCAACCGCATCGTCGAGGTGCAGAACACCGGCGAGATCTTCGGGTTCGGCGGGCTCGGCAACCCGTTCATCCTCACCCAGTTCGTCGGGTTCCTGATCTTCATGATCGCCGTCCAGGCCGAGCTCACGCAGGCGCCCTTCGACATGCCGATCGCCGAGTCCGAGCTCGTGTCGGGCTTCATGACCGAGTACACCGGCTTCCGGTTCCTCATCTTCTTCATCGCCGAGTTCGCCACGGCCGGCGTGTTCGCCTTCATCGCCTCGATCCTCTTCCTCGGCGGATGGGGCGTGCCGTTCACCTGGTTCGGCTGGGAGAACCTCGACGAGGTGGCGTGGTGGATGAACCTCGTCGGGCCCGGCATCATGTTCACGAAGATGCTGGTGCTGACCGGCATCATCATGTGGGTCCGCTTCAGCTACCCCCGCTTCCGCGAGGATCAGCTGCAGACCTTCGCCTGGAAGTTCCTCATCCCGCTCTCGTTGGCCAACATCGTGGTCACTGCAATCCTGAAGGTGGCGATCTAGTCGTGCCCAAGGTTCCCGGTCTGCTCAAGGGTCTCGGCGTCACCGGCAAGACGCTCGGTCGGACGCTGAAAGACGGTGCGAACACCGTGCAGTATCCGCACGAGAAGGAAGCACCGCCCGTTCGCGCGCGGGGCGTCATCGCGCTCCACGAGGAGAACTGCACGGCCTGCATGCTCTGCTCGCGCAGCTGCCCCGACTGGTGCATCTACATCGAGGGTCACAAGCAGCTCGCTCCGCCTCGGCGTGCGGGCGGCAAGCCGCGTCAGGTCAACCACCTCGACCGGTTCGACATCGACTACGCGCTGTGCATGTACTGCGGCATCTGCGTCGAGGTGTGCCCCTTCGACGCGCTCTTCTGGAGCCCCGAGTACGAGTACTCCGAGCCGAAGATCGCCGACCTGCTCCACGACAAGGAGAAGCTCGGCGAGTGGATGGAGACCGTTCCCGAGGCCCCCGAACTCGAAGCAGGGGCCGGCAAGTGAACGAAATCACGCACCACCAACCGTCGGACACCCGGTGTCAGGCACCGCGTGTCCGGGAGCTCCTCCGATGATCGCGACGCTGCTCGCTCAGGTGACCGACGACGGCGCGGTCAACGTGGCGCAGAACGTCGGATTCGGCATCATCGCGGCGCTCATGATCTTCGCCGCGCTCAGCGTCGTGTCGACCAAGAACGTCGTGCACGCCGCGCTCTGGCTCGTGCTCGTGCTCGGCGGGGTCGCCGCGCAGTACATCCTCGCCGCCGCCGAGTTCGTGGCCGTGTCGCAGGTGATGGTGTACATCGGTGCCGTCATGGTGCTCTTCCTGTTCGGCATCATGCTCACCCGTGCCCAGATCGGGCGCGAGGTCGGTCTCAACAACTCGACCTGGTACGCCGGGATCCCCGTCGCGCTCCTCATCTTCGGTCTGCTCGCCTGGGTCATCATCGACGCCTTCGAGGACCGGACCATCGAGGAGGGCATCATCGGCGGCTCGCCCGAGGCGAACACCACCGCCATCGCCGACTCGGTCCTGTCGCCGTACCTCATCCCCTTCTTCGGGATGACCTTCGTCCTCCTCGCCGCCGCCGTCGGCGCCATCGTCCTCGCCAGGAAAGACTGATGCTGGCCGTCAATTTCTTGCTGTTGGCCGCTGTGCTGTTCTCGATCGGCGTGTACGGCGTCATCGCGCGGCGCAACGCCGTGATGGTGCTCATGTCGATCGAGCTCGTGCTCAACTCGGTCAACCTCAACCTGGTCGCGTTCGCGCTGATGAACCAGAACGTCGACGGTCAGGTGTTCGCCCTGTTCGTCATCGCCATCGCTGCGGCCGAGGTGGGCGTCGGCCTGGCGCTGGTGCTCATGATCTACCGCAACCGCCGGTCGATCGCCCTCGACGAACTCTCCGAGATGAAGGGCTGACCCGGTGTTCGCTGCCGACGCCGTCGAACTGAGCTCGGGGTGGTTCCTCGAGAACCTGTGGCTCGTCGCCCTGATCCCCGCGATCGGCTACGCGCTGATCATGTTCTTCGGCAAGAAGATGCCGAACGGCGGGTCCGAGTTTGGACTCGCCTCCATGGGTCTGTCGCTCGTCGTGGCCACCGGAGCGCTCCTGCAGTGGATGCAGCGAGTCGACTCCGGCGACGAAGCCGCCGAGGAGAGCATCGGCCTGATCGAGACGTTCGGCCGTTCGGTGCCGCGAGCGAGCGAGGACGGTGCGGCTGAACCGTTCATCGAACCCGTCGTGTCGACGTGGGTGTGGTGGCAGAACTCGGGCCTCGAGTTTGGCATCGGCTCGTTCGCCGACGGTCTCAGCGTCCTGATCCTCTGGCTCGTCGCGTTCATCTCGCTGCTCGTCCAGATCTTCAGCCTCGACTACGTCCGCGGCGATCGTCGGTACACGCAGTTCTTCGGCGCGCTGACCCTCTTCTCGGCCGGAATGCTCGTCATGGTCATGGCCGAGAACATGGTCCAGCTCATCTTGGGCTGGGAGATCATGGGGCTGTGCTCGTTCATGCTGATCGGGCACTGGTGGGAGGACGGCGCCAACAGCCGTGCCGCCCTCAAGGCGTTCTTCACCGTGCGCGTGGGCGACGTCGGCCTCCTCGTCGGCACCGCGATCATCTTCTTCGGCGCCAACGGATGGGCGCAGGACAACCTCGACTCGAACGGCTTCAACATCCCCGCCATCCAGGCCTGGGCGCTGTCGGGTGAGGGCTCGTCGTGGGTGCTCGTCATGGGCGCTGTGGCGCTGTTCATCGCCTGCATCGGCAAGTCGGGTCAGTTCCCGCTGCACACGTGGCTGCCCGACGCGATGGCCGGCCCCACGCCGGTCTCGTCGCTGCTCCACTCGTCGACCATGGTCGTGGCCGGCGTCTTCCTCGTCGCCCGGATCTACCCGGTCTTCTGGGAGGGCTTCAACATCGCCAACGGCGGTCTGAGCTTCATCGCCATCATCGGCGGCATCACCATCGTCATCGCCGCGTTGCTCGCGTTCGTGCAGGACGACATCAAGAAGGTCCTCGCGTACTCCACCGTCTCGCAGCTCGGCTACATGATGCTGGGCCTCGGCACCGGCGCGTGGCTGCCGGCGGTGTTCCACATCTTCACCCACGCCTTCTTCAAGTGCTGCCTGTTCCTGTGCGCCGGATCGATCAGCCACTCGGGTTCGCACCACAGCTTCGACATGAAGAAGGACATGGGCGGTCTGCGCAAGCACATGCCGTGGACCTTCCGCGCCTGGGTCGTGTCGACCCTGGCCCTCACGGGGGTGGCGCCGTTCGCCGGCTTCTGGTCGAAGGACGAGATCATCGACAACGTCGGCAACAACGGCTACACGTTCCTCATGTGGGTCGGCCTCGGCGGGGCGATGCTCACCGCGATGTACATGACCCGGGCGACGTACCTCACCTTCTTCGGTCAGCCCCGTGGCGCCGCCGCCGGTCACCACGATCCCGATCACGACGACACCCACTCGCACGCCACCGACGAAGAGGCCGAGGAGCACGAGCTCGAGGAGGCCACCGTCGGTGCGCCGATGCCCAAGTCGCTGTCGGCTGCGGCAGGTGGTCACGACCATCATGACGACCACGGTGGGCCGCACGAGTCGGGCAAGCTGATCCTGGTCCCGATCCTCATCCTGGCGTTCCTCGCCATCACCTCGGGATTCGCCAACCCGACCCCGCTGGTGAAGCCGGTCGGCCTCGTCACCGAGAACGCCGAGCTGCTCCTCCGCTACGTCGAGCCGCGCGCCGAACCGGTCCTCATCGACAACCTGTCCGCCAGCGGGCCCGGCGAGTCGGTCACCGCCAACGATGCAGCGTTCGCGGTCGAAGAAGGCGAGGACGGCGAGAAGAAGAAGGCGGGCTGCGGCTTCGAGGACCCCGAGTCGGGCACCGTGTGCTTCTTCCCGGCGGTCAGCCACGCCGTTCCCACCTACGGCAAGATCGCGCTGTCACTCGCGGTCGTGGCGATCGGGTACGCGATCGCCATCGCGTTCTGCACGGCGTTCTACGGTCGGCGCGACCGGCGACTCGTCGGCCTCACCGAGCGCAGCCGGGTCCTGCGCGGCGGCTACCTGTTCCTGAAGAACAAGTACTACCTCGACCACCTGTACGAGAACGTCATCGTCCGGTGGGTCGCGTACCCCATCTCGAAGGCCGCGTACTGGGTCAACCAGAGCATTCTCGACGGCACGGTCAACGCCGTCGGCGAGGGTGGCAAGCGCACGGGCCAGTTCGTCTACGACAAGATCGACCAGCGGGTCGTCGACGGTGCCGTCAACGCGTCGGGCACCGTCGCCAGCGAGACCGGTCACGGACTGCAGCCCATGCAGTCCGGCAAGGTCAACATGTACGGCGCACTCCTGTTCGGCGCGGCTGCCGTGGGTGCCATCGTCCTCGTCATCGTCAACGTCGGCTGACCACGCAGAGCTGAACGAGAGTCCCGAGAGAAGAGTCCGGAAGAAGAAGCATGGAAACCCTGACCGATCAGAACTGGCTGCTGACCGTCGGCACCTTCCTGCCGCTGCTCGGCGCGCTGGCGATCATGTTCGGCACGTCGCGCGACGACGAGGAGACCCCGAAGGTGATCGGCATCGTGACCGCCGGCCTCACCCTCGCCGTCGGCGTCTGGACTCTCATCGCCTTCGACTACGGCCAGGCCGAGAAGCTGCAGTTCTTCGTCGACGTCGAGTGGATCGAGGTCATCTCGTCGAACTACACGATCGGCCTCGACGGCATCAGCCTGCCGCTCTACTTCCTGTCGATGGCCGTCACGTTCCTCGTGATGATCTACACGTGGGACAACATGCCCGACGCGGGCAACCCCAAGGCCTTCTACTCGCTGATGCTGATCCTGCAGACCGGCATGGCGGGGTCGTTCATCGCACAGGACCTGATCCTCTTCTTCGTGTTCTTCGAGGTCGTCCTGCTGCCGATGTACTTCATGATCGGCGTGTGGGGAGGCGAGCAGCGCAAGTACGCCTCGCTCAAGTTCTTCCTGTACACGATGTTCGGGTCGGCGTTCATGCTGGTCGCCTTCCTGGCACTGTTCTTCCAGACGGGCGCCGAGAGCTTCGGATTCGCTCAGCTGGTCGAGGCGGGTGCCTCGATCGACCGCGACGTCCAGGTGTGGATCTTCGCCGGCATGTTCCTCGGCTTCGCCGTGAAGGTGCCGATGTTCCCCTTCCACACGTGGCTGCCCGACGCGCACACTCAGGCGCCGACGCAGGGCTCGGTCATCCTGGCTGCGATCCTGCTGAAGCTCGGCACGTA
>JBCCTP010000164.1:0-9242 GCA_039198505.1 Actinomycetota bacterium
GCCGGATCATCGACCCGCCCACCGCGCACACCGACGAGTGGGACCATCTCGCCGACGAAGCCGCCGACCATCGGGCGAGGTGCCTCGATGTGGCCCGCCGTTCGACCACCGCTCTGCTCGCCGCGGTCGGCGGCGGAGGCATGTCGCTGACCCATCCCGCGCAACGTCTGGCCCGCGAGACCGAGTTCTACGTGATCCAGGGTCAGTCGGCCGACGGCCGCGCCGCCACGCTCCGGGCGACCTGAGGTCGACCAGCGGTCACGTCAGCATGATCGTGTGGTACGCGAGGAGCGTGCCGTCGGGGTTCTGCTGTTTGGTCAGCACGAACTCGTCGAATCCCCGGGCCGGGAAGAAGCGATCGCTCGCGGCGGCGAGCGGGGTGTCCTGGTCGCCTCGATCGGCGTACAGCTCGTGGCCCGTCGTGATCTCGGTGACGAACTCGTCGGTGAAGCACATCTGCGAGACGATGCGCCGCTCGCCCGAGGGGTCGCTCACGGCGACGTGGAAATGGAGCGTCCGCGTCGCGTACCAGCCGGGGAAGCAGGTCCGGAAGTTCACCCGGCCCGACGAGTCGGAGGTCAGCTCACCGCGGAAGAACGTGTTCGAGTCGGCGTCGTCGTCTCCGCTGGTGCAGAAGTCACCGCGGAACCGGTCGGCGTCGTCGCTGCCCGAGGTGTCGCCCGAGTAGAGCCCGCGGGTGTCGGCGTGCCAGATCTCGACCAGGTGGTCGGCGACGGGCCGGCAGTCCGCATCGACGAGTCGGAGGCACAGCTGCATCGGGAGGCCGGTGCGTCCGGCTGAGATGTCCTCGCCGACGTCGACCGAGTAGTAACACGGACCCTCGGTCAGCGCGCTCGACAGGGCGAGCGTGCAGGTCCCGCCGGCGTCGAAGACGTCGTCGGTTGGGTCGTCGACGCTGATGAGGTCGGTGCCTCCGACCGCCCACGCGCTGATTGCGGACGGGGTGTCTGCGACGGTCGTGACCACCTCGGACTCGACCGGAGCAGCGGTGGTCGCCGCGTCCGTCGCGGCCGGTGTCGTCTCGGCCGCGGTGGTCGCAGGTGCGTCGGTCGCGGCGGATGTGGATGCGGACGCGGAATCGTCCGTCGTCGCGGCGGAGTCCGATCCGCCGTCAGATCCGCACGCGGCGATCACCGCGCCGAAACCCAGCGCGCCGACGTACTGCAGGAGATCACGTCGCCGGAAGAGGCGCACGGGGGCGTCGTCCCGGCCGTGATCGGTGGTGTGGGTGTCCATGGTGTCGGTTCCTTCGTGTGAGCGGTGTGAGCTCTCGGGCGATCAGCGGGTGAAGAACAGCTGGAGCTCGATCGGCCCGCGGTCGTCGACCGACAGCACGATCGGAGCCGAAGGGAGCTCGACGCCGTAGTCGGCGAAGACGATCTCGAGGGATCCGACGACGACGATCGTGTCGTCGACCAGCTGTGCGTCGAGTGGAATGGTCACGCTCGCCGTGACGCCATGAACCGTCAGATCGCCGACTGCGTCAGCGACGATCGGCGCTCCGTCGAGAGCGGAGTCGTCGAGCTCGATCGGCTCGGTGAGGACGAACGTGGCCGTCGGAATGGTGTCGGTGTCGAGTGCGTCGCGGACGGCGTCGTCCCGGCGGCTGTCATCGGTTGTGATCGCGGTCATGTCCGCCTCGATCGACACGTCGGTGATGGTCGTTCCATCGACGACGAGCGATCCGGTCACGGCGGGCGTCCGGCCGACGGCGTCGGTCGAACCGATTCCGCGCAACTCCTCGGCGATCCGGAAGCCGACGAAGGTGCCGGTGGAGTCCTCGTAGCTGAATTCACCGATCGAGGTGTCGACGTTCCAGACACCGTCGAGCGATCCGGCGCCCGACGGCTCGGTGTCCGCCGGTGTCGCCGCCACGGTCGTGGCCGTCTGCGCCGAGGCGGTCGCCTCCGTCGTCACGGTTGCGTCGGACGACCCGTCCACGTCGGACGACTCCGCGCTGACTTGCGCTGCAGCGTTCTCGATCGTGACCGAGTCGGGAGCGTCGTCGTCCAGGAACCACCAGGCGAACGCCCCGAAGGCGAGCAACGCCAGGACGACGAACGCGCCGAGAACGACGATGATGCGTCGGCGCGTGCTCGATTCGGCTCGACCGCCGCCGGCGGAGGTGGACACGGTGCGTTCTCTCATGGGATCGCAGCCAACGCGACCTGTACAAGAGATCCGTCAGAGTCCGACAGGAACGTCGCAAGACATGCGATCCGACGATCGATCGTCGCGTTCTTGCACTCCTCTGACGATCGGCCGACAAGCTGACCGCATGCCCGAGGTGAGTGGAAGCGGCGTGGTCCTCGTCGTCGACGACGACGAGGGAATTCGCGAGGCGCTCGAACTGGCCCTGACGTACGAGGGCTACGCCGTCCGCCTCGCCACCAACGGTGCCGACGCTCTCGGGCTGATCGCCGATGGCGGGATCGACGTCGTGATCGCGGACGTGATGATGCCCCACGTCGACGGCCTGTCGCTCTGCCGGATGCTCCGCCAGCGCCGCGATCGGACCCCGATCCTCGTCTTGACCGCACGGTCCGAGGTCACGGACCGGGTCGCCGGACTCGACGCCGGGGCGGATGACTACCTCGCCAAGCCGTTCGCGATCGACGAGCTGCTCGCACGCGTCCGAGCACTCCGCCGACGGTCTCGGCCGGTCGATGACGACGCAGGACCGGTCATGGTCGGCGACCTGCAACTCGACCCTCGGTCTCGTCGAGCCTCGCGAAGCGGGCGCGACATCGAGTTGACGAAGACCGAGTACGAGCTGCTCGACCTGTTGATGCGCAACCCACGCGTCGTGCTCGCTCGCGACGTGATCTACGAACGGATCTGGGGCATGGATCTGTCGGCGACCTCGCGGTCGCTCGATGTCTACATCAGCTACCTCCGCCAGAAGACCGAGCACGACGGCGAACGCCGACTGATCCACACCGTTCGGGGAACCGGCTTCGTGATCGACCCCGATCGGTGAGACCGAGATGAGCCTTCGCTCGCAGCTGGCGATCACCATGGCGCTGCTCGCGCTCGGAGTGAGCGCAACGATGGGCGTTCTGTCGTACAACGCCACACGAAACGAGGCGATCTCGGCGATCGACAGCTTCCTCGAACGCCGTTTCGGTCCGTTCGACGCGTCGGACGGCACCGACCGTGCGGACAGTTCCTCGCCGATCCGTGGCGACGGGGACGCCGGACCGCTCGACGAGACCGACGGCGCTCGCGAGCGTCCTCCGTTCACCGCCGGAGACTCCGTCGTGAACGTCTACGACGTCGACGGCTCGCTCGTCGTCACGTCCGATCCCGACGTCGCGCTCCCTCTCCCCGAGCTCGACGGAGACGACGCGATCTTCCGGACGGTGTCGGTCGACGGAGAGCGCTACCGGCTGCGAGCCCAGTCCGCTCCCGACGGCACCACACTGGTGAACGCGCGATCGCTCGCCGAATCGGATGCGACGCTCGCGGCCGTTCGCGACCGGCTGATCGTCATCGGCATCGTCGTCACGCTCCTCGCTGCGGTCTTGGG
Organism: Actinomycetota bacterium; assembly: GCA_039198505.1. Classification (GTDB taxonomy): domain Bacteria; phylum Actinomycetota; class Acidimicrobiia; order Acidimicrobiales; family Ilumatobacteraceae; genus Ilumatobacter_A. The sequence continues at coordinate 3,551 of JBCCTP010000164.1, forward strand.
GTGGTTCGCGGCGGTGCGGCTGGCGCGACCGCTCGGCCGTCTCTCCGATGCCGCCCGTCGGGTCGCGGCGACCGGCGAACTCGACGCCGATCTCGACACGGCAGCCCGAGGGGAGGTCGGCGAGGTCGCCGGCAGCTTCTCGACGATGCTCGAAGCGCTCCGTCGGTCGCGACAGCAGCAGCAACAGCTGATCGTCGACGCCGGCCACGAGATCAAGACACCGCTCACCACGCTGCGGGCGAACGCCGACCTCCTGGCGTCGGGCAGGTTGTCGCCGGAGCACCAGGAGCGGGCGCTGGCGCGGATCAGCAGCGAGGTCGACGAGCTCACCACCCTCACCGCCGAGCTGCTCGAACTCGCGGCCGAGACCCCGGTCGACGAGCCGGTCTCGTCGTTCGACGTCGTGGAGTCCGCGGAGATCGCGGCCGCCCGCGCGGCGGAGCGCTTCGACCGTCCGGTCACCGTCGCCGGTCCTCGATACCGGATCCGCGGACACCCGTCCGCCTTCGACCGTGCGGTGACCAACCTGCTCGTGAACGCCCACAAGTTCTCACCGCCCGGATCGCCGATCGAGGTCGTGGTCAGCGACGTCGCACGGGTCGATGGCGGGTTCGACACCACGCGGGGATCGATCGTCGTGTCCGACCGCGGGAGCGGCATCAGCGACGACGACCGGGACCGCATCTTCCAGCGCTTCTTTCGATCCCCCGACGCTCGCACCCTTCCCGGCTCGGGCCTCGGCCTGGCGATCGTCGCGGCCACCGCGGCCGCACACGGCGGGAAACCGTTCGTCGCTCCGAACGACGACGGTGCGTCGGTCGGCTTCACGTTCTCGTTCTCACCGGCGTCTGACGATCTTCCCGACGGCGTCTGACGATTCTCTGACGGACCGCCGGGATCGTGGCGGTCATGACGCCTTCTCCCGCGACCGATTCCCACCCCATGCCACTCGGGTCCCGACGATGGCTGCTCCCGATCCCGCTGCTCGCCGCAGCTGCGCTCTCCGCGTGCGGCGGCACCACGTCGGCCGACGACGGATCGTCGGACACGTCAACGGACGACGTCTCCGCATCGATCGACGCCTCGTCCGACGAGGTCGCGAGCCTGGAGGAGATGACGGACGACTCCGACCTGACCGAGGCGGGATCGACCCTCGATGCCGACGAGGCGGCGCTCGAGTTCTCGGCCTGTCTGCGTGAGCAGGGTCTGGAGGTCCCCGACATCGGGGTCGACGCCGACGGCAACATCCAGCTGCGCGATGCGTTTGCCGAGATCGACCGCACCGACGAGTCGTTCCAGACCGCGATGGGGGCCTGTCAGGAGATCATCGCGGACGTCGGCTTCGGTGGCGGAGGTGGTGGCCCGGGCGCCGCGATCCGCGACAACGTCGAGGTCCAGGACGCGCTGGTCGAGCTGGTCGACTGCATGCGCGACGAGGGCCACGCCGACGCGACCCAGCTCCAGCTCGGACAGCCCGGCGGTCAGGGCGCCGACGGAGAGGGCGGCGGGCCTCCGCAAGGCGGCCAGGCAGGTCAGGGACAAGGTCAGGGGCCCGGTCAGGGCGGCCGCGCCACGCGCCTCATCACGCAGATGGGCCTCGACCCCGAGGATCCCGCCGTGGTCGAGTCGATGGAGGTCTGCAGGCCGATCATCGACGAGGCGTTCGCCGCTGCCGGCGTCGGCCCCCAGGGGAACGACTGATGCGCGGCCACGACGGAACCGGCACGATCGACACACCTGGCCTGCCGCGCGTCGACGATCGTCGAGACGCACCTGACGACAGCCGGCCGGCGCCCCTGGGCGCTGTGACCATCACCAACTCCGACCTCGACGGCGACGTCCCCGCCGCGTCGACCGACGACGACATCGCCGAGGCGCTCGGAACGGGTCGGCGTCGACGGAGGTGGCCGTGGCTGGTCGCCGGGATCGGCGTCGGCGTCGGCGGCACGGTGGCGACGTCGGGCGCATGGGACGGCGACTCCGGCTCAGCCGACACGACCAGCACCGAGACCGTCGAGCTGACGACGGCGGCCGTGGTCGCCCAGGATCTCGTCGACTCGGTCGAGTACGACGGCGACCTCGGACGCAGCGCGGCCCAGGAGATCCTCGCCGGCGCCGACGGCACGATCACGTCGATCGTGACCATTGGGGAGCAGCTCGACCGTGGCGACGTCATCGCCACGATCGACGACCAACCGGTCGTGGCGATGTACGGCTCACAGCCCTTCTGGCGCGACCTCGAGTCGGGCGACGAAGGACTCGACGTCCTGCAGCTCGAGGCGAACCTTGCTGCACTCGGATTCGACGCCGACGGCGCGATGACGGTCGACGGCGACTTCACCTCGGCGACCGAAGACGGCGTCGAGGAGTGGGAGGAACAGCTCGGCCTCGACGTCACGGGTGAGGTCCCACCGGGTCGAGTCGTCGTGATCGACGGCCCGTCGATCGTCGCCGATGCCACCTCGGTGAGCTCGGCGGCCCGACTCGGACAGCAGCTCGCTCTGAGCGAGACCGAACGGACCGCGTTCGATCTCGTGGTCGACGGCAGCTCCGTCGCGGACGACGCAGTTCTCACCGACGTGGTCGTCGCTGACACGCCGATCGACCAGGGGACCACCCTCGCGCTGCTCGACGGCATCGCCGCCCAGGCGGTGACCGAGACTTCGGAGGTCTCCCAGCCGATCCTCGACGCCATCCGGGACGGCGACGTGGAGCGGTTGGAGAACCTGCTCGTCTTCTTCGACTTCGACCCGAGCGGCACGATCGTCGTCGACGACGAGGTCGATCTCGCGACCGCCGCTGCCGTGATCGCCTGGCAGGAGTCGGTCGGACTCCAGCCGACGGGAGCCACCGAGTCGGCGTACTACGTCGAGTCGCCGGCCGGTCTGATCGTCTCGGCGGCTCACGCCGATGCCGAAACCGAACTGGACGGTGGGGTGCTCCTCGCCACGGCGAGCGCATCGACGTTGGCCGTGTCGATGGAGGTCGTCGTCGACGAGATCGACGAGATCCAGCTCGGCGACGCCGTCGAGATCGATCTGGCCGACGACTCGACGCTCGACGGGCGGATCATCTCGATCGCCGACGTCGCCAACGAGCCGGCGAACGTCGACGAGACCCCGACGGTCGACGTCGAGATCGAGGTGGCCGACGTGCCCGACGAGGTCGTCCTCGGACCGGTCACCGTCCGCATCGAGGTGGGACGCATCGAGGACGCCGTCCTCGTCCCGACCCGCGCGCTGGTCAGCCTCCGCGAGGGCGGCTTCGCCGTGACCGTTCGACGAGCCGACGGCTCCGAGCAGCTCGTCGGCATCGAGCTCGGCGCATTCGACGACGGACTCGTCGAGGTCGTGAACGGCGACGTGTCGCCCGGCGACGAGGTGGTGGTCCCGTCATGACGGGGATGAACGCACACCACCCGTCACGACCTCCGGCGCTCGAGCTGATCGACGTCGTGAAGGAGTACCCCGGCACCCCGCCCGTGCGGGCGCTCGACGGCGTCTCCCTCCGCGTCGACACCGGTGAACTGGTCGCCATCGTCGGCCCGTCCGGTTCCGGCAAGTCGACGATGCTCCAGGTCATGGGCACCCTCGACCGCCCGACGTCGGGTGCCGTGATGGTCGACGAGATCGAACTGTCGACCCTCACCGACCGCAAGCTGTCGGCCGCACGCGCTCGACTCATCGGGTTCGTGTTCCAGCAGTTCTTCCTGCTGGACGGCGCGACCGCGGTCGAGAACGTCTCCAACGGGCTGCTGTACTCGGGCGCGTCGAAGCACACACGCCTCCGGCGGGCGGCCCGTGCGCTCGACCGGGTCGGCCTGCGCCATCGACTGCACCACCACCCGAACGAGATGTCGGGCGGTGAACGGCAACGGGTGGCCATCGCCCGCGCCCTCGTGCACGATCCGGCGATCGTCCTGGCCGACGAGCCCACGGGCAACCTCGACTCGGCGTCGAGCGAGTCGGTGGTGTCGCTCCTCCGCGATCTCCACGACGAGGGTCGCACCATCGTCGTGATCACCCACGACCGCGACCTCGCAGCGAGCCTGCCGCGGCAGGTGGCCGTCCGCGACGGTCGGCTCGACGAGTCGGCCTCCCACCTCGTGGGAGTGTCGGGAGCGGTCTCATGAGCCGCTGGAGACGCGGCGACGACGCGTACGCCGACGCGCCCGATGAGCCGTCGACGACGCGACGACTCGAGCCCAGTCGGCTCCGACCGGCCGACGTGGTCGGTGCCGCCGCCGGAGGTCTCGGCGGACGCAAGCTCCGCACCGCGCTGTCGGCGCTCGGCATCACGATCGGAATCGCGGCGATGGTCGGCGTGCTCGGACTGTCCGAGTCGAGTCGCGCCGACCTCGCCCAGGAGATCGAGGCGCTCGGCACCAACCTCCTCACCGTCGAGCCGTCCGGCGGCTTCGGCGGCGGCGACGGTGTGCTGCCGGAGGAGACCGTCTCGAAGGTCGCCCGCATCGGCCCGGTCGAGCTGGTGGCCGACGTGGTCACACTCGACGCCGCGCCGCTGCGGAACGACCTGGTGAGCGGCAACGAGACCGGTGCGATCGACGCGATGGCCGCCGACCTCGATCTGCTCGACACTCTCAAGGGTGAGGTCGCCGACGGCGTCTGGCTCACCGAGGCGACAGCCGCCACGCCGAACGTCGTGCTCGGTGCGGTGGCCGCCGATCGATTCGGGATCACCGCCATCGACGAGGGCACGCAGATGTACCTCGGCGGCGAGTGGTTCACCATCGTCGGTGTCCTCGACGAGTTCCCGCTGTCACCCGATCTCGATCGGGCCGTGTTCATCGGCAAGCACGCAGCGACCGCCGTGTTCGACGCCGAGCTGAACCCGAGTGTCCTCTACGTGCGGACGACCCCCGAGCAGATCGACGCCGTGCGCGGCGTGCTGCCGTCGACCGCCGACCCCGAGAGCCCCGACGAGGTGTCGATCTCCCGGCCGACCGACGTGTTGGAAGCTCAACAGGCGGCCGACAGCGCCTTCACGTCGCTGTTCCTCGGCCTCGGCGCTGTCGCGCTGCTCGTGGGCGGCATCGGCATCGCCAACGTGATGGTCATCGCCGTCATCGAACGACGGAACGAGATCGGCCTGCGCCGAGCGCTCGGCGCCACGCGCGCCCACGTCCGGCGACAGTTCCTCACCGAGTCGCTGCTGTTGTCGGCGCTCGGTGGAGCCGCCGGCGTCGGGCTCGGTGTCGCCGTCACGTACGGCTACGCGAGCTACGAAGGCTGGATCGTCGTGATCCCGAGGATCGCGGTCGTCGGCGGGTTCGCCGCCGCCATCGCGATCGGGGCGGTCGCCGGTCTCTACCCCGCCATGCGAGCCGCACGGCTCGCCCCGACCGAAGCGCTGAGGGCCTGACGATGCGTCTCCACACACCCCGCTCCCCCATGGCCGTCGTCGGCGGTGCCGCGATCGCCGTCGGCGCGCTCGGTGTCGCTGCGTTCGCCACGTTCGGATCGACGCACGCGAACGCCGACGATGCCGACGACCTCGACGCTGCGGTCGAGTACACCACCGTCGAGGTCCGACGGGTCGATCTCGCCGTCGGCCACGAGGCGACCGGCTCCGTCGAACCGAGCGCCACGCTCGACGTCGGCTCGCCTACGGGCGGAACGGTCGTCGGTATCGCCGAGCCCGGCGAGCTGGTCGAGCCCGGCGACGTCGTCGC
>JBCCTP010000165.1:0-9175 GCA_039198505.1 Actinomycetota bacterium
GAGCACCGTACCGTCGCCGTCGACGATGACGACGTACGGGAACGCGGGTCCACCGAAGGCCTGGAAGGCCGTGCTCAGCTCGTCGTCGGCGAACGTGTCGTACGGCCAGCCGAACCCGTCGAGCCACTCGTAGGGCGGGAAGTTGTCGCGATCGGAGGCGACGGCCGTGCTGACGCCGACCACCTGCAGGTCGTCGGGGAGGCCGCCGTCGGCCAACGACACCAGCTCGGGCACCTCGGCGTTGCAGGCGGGGCACCAGTGGGCGAGGAACACGAGCATGGACGGCGAGCCCGTCGCCGCGCCGAGGATCTGCTCGTCACCCTCGAACGTGGCCCCGGTGACGACCGGTGCGGCCGCGCCGATCGTGGGGTCGGTCGCGTTGGGGTCGAACGGCGGCAGTGGAGCACCGGTGACCGAGACGGGTTGAACGGCGGCGAGGCCCGCCTGTGGACCTGCTTCGTCGCCGGAGTCGCCGGCGGGAGCGGAGCCGTCACCGTCGAGGCGGTCACCGTCGGCGGGGAGCGGCTGCGCCGACTCGTCGCCTTCGAGCAGCGGGAGATCGGCGTCGCCAGGAGCCGGGGCCTCGCTGTCGGGGTCGGTCGTGGTCGGCGCTCCTCCGGCGTCGGACCCGTCGGACGAGTCGTCGTCGGAGCCGCAGGCGGCGACCGCGAGCGCAGCAGCGAGGGCGAGGGCGACGCCGCGGCGGGTGGTCGAACCGGTGCGAGGCGCGGTCCGGGGGGCGGTGGTGCGCATGTGACCAGTCTGGCGGATCGTCGCCGAAGTCCTCCGGCACCCGACGGTGACGTGACCCCCGACGCACCACGGGCCCGACGCGGACCCGACGTAGTGTCCGGTCCGTGCCGGGCCCGAGCCGCCGAGTCGATCGCGAGACGATCCGTGATCTGCGCCGGGCCCGCCGTCGACGTCGGTTGGGCGACATCGAGTGGTTCGACGTGGCCTACCGCGTGTACCTGTTCGCCCTGGTCGGCACGATCGCCGTCGTCGTGGCGTCCGATGCGATCGGCGGACTCGTCCCCGACGATCTCACCACCGAACGGTTGGTCGGAGTGGGGCCCGGGCTCGCAGGTCTCGCCGCGGTGGTCGCCGTCGGTCTGGGTCTCCGCGCCGGCGCCGAGGGAGGGCCGATCTCGGTCGAAGCGGGCGACGCTCGGCACCTCGTCCTCGCGCCGATCCCTCGTCGATCGTGGATGCTCGCCCCGGCCGTGCAACGCATCCGGTCGGTCGCCTTCGGCGCGGCGTTGCCGACAGCGGTCGTGGCACAACTCGTGGCTCGCGACGTCGACGGTTCGCGCGCTGCCTGGGCCGGTGCCGGGGCGGTGTTCGGCGGCGCCGTCGGGGCACTGTTCGTGTCGGTCGCGATCGTCGCACACGCCGCGCACCTCGCCCGTCGGATCGCGGCCGCAGGACTCGCGCTGCTCGTCGGGTGGCAGATCGCGTCGGTCGTGGCCACGTGGAGGCGGTGGTCGGACACCCCCGTCGACGCGACCGAGACGAACGGGTCGCCCGCCGCACTCGAGGCCGGACCCGGCGACCTCCTGGGGAGCGTCCTGTTCTGGGGCGTCCGCCAGCGCGGCGTCGATGTGATCGCCCTCGTCGCGGTGGTGGCGGTGGGACTGGTCTCCCTCGCCGCCGTCGGACGTCTCCGCGCCGACGCGCTCGAGCGTCGCGCCGCGCTGGTCGCCCAGCTCCGCTTCGCCGCGACCACCCAGGACCTCCGCACGGTGATGTTGCTGCGACGGCAGTTGCGGTCGGAACGTCCACGGCCGGCACCCTGGATCTCGGTCGGCCTGCGCTCGGCCCCACCTCCCGTGACGCGGGCGTGGGCCAGTGTGATGCGGGTGCCCGCCTCACGCCTCGTCCGATGGATCGCCCTCGCCGCGGTCGCCGGTGCGTCCGCCGCGTGGACGCTCACGTGGACGCCGGTCGCAGGTGTCGTGCTGGTCCTGGCGGTGTTCGTCTTCGGGCTCGAGGCGGTCGAACCGCTCGCTCAGGAGATCGACCGTCCGGGTCGCACCGACGGGCTCCCGGTCCCCCGCGGCCGGCTGTTCGCATCGTTGGCTCCCACGACCCTGGTCCTCGCCATCGTGATGTCGCCCGTCGGAGCAGGTGCGGCGATGGTGGTCGCGCCGGACTCGATCGGGCTCGTCGCGTTCGCCGTCGCGCCGATCGTCGCCGTCCTCGGCGTGATCGGCTCGATCTCGTCCACCGTGGGCGGAGCCGCCCCGATCGCGGCCGTGCAGCGCACCGACGCGTTTGGACGGGATCGGGGTGAGGTCTCGGCGTTGGCGGTTCCCGAGTTCGCCGGTGTCACTCAGGTCACGAGTGGCCTCGTGCCTCTCGTTCTCTCGGCGCCCGCGGTCGTCCCGGTGCTCGCTCTGCGGTCCGACGTCGATGCCGCGTCCGTCATCGTCCGCGGAGCGCTCGGCGCCGCGCTGGTCGTGGCGGGTCTGCTGTGGTGGATCCGTCGTCGTGACGCCTGGGCCGTCGCGACACGCAACTTCTTCGCCGGCCAGGGCCTGACCACGGGTGGAGTCTCGTGACGCCCGATCCGACGACCAGCGCGTCGACCGGACCCGCGATCGAGACCGTCGGACTGGCTCGCTCGTACGCCGGCGTCGATGCACTTCGCGCACTCGACCTCACCGTGGCCACCGGCCAACGCGTGTCCCTGGTGGGGCACAACGGCAGCGGCAAGACGACGCTGCTGCGTCTGCTGGCGGGACTGCTCGAGCCGTCGAGTGGCTCGGCCGCGATCTCGGGGTCGCCGGTCGGTTCGATCGCCGCGCGAGCGGCCGCGTCGTACGTCTCGGACACGCCGGTCTTCTACGACGACCTGTCGGTGCGAGAGCACCTCGACTACGTCGCACGGCTCCACGGCACCGACGACGCAGACGTGCACGCCGGCTGGCTCCTCGACCGGCTCGGGCTCGTGGGGCGGTCCGACGACCTGCCCGCCACGTTCAGCCGAGGACTGCAGCAGCGGGCCGCCATCGCCCTCGCGTTCGTCCGACCCTTCGACGTCCTTCTCGTCGATGAGCCGTTCGTCGGGCTCGATCGCGACGGTCGTCGCGCACTGGTCGAGCTCGTCGAGTGGGCGTCGTCCGACGGTGCGACGGTGGTCATCGCCACCCACGACCTCGACCTCGCCGTGCAGTGCGATCGAGTGATCGCCCTCGTCGAGGGCTCGGTCGGCTACGACGGCCGACCCGACGACGTCGATGTGGGCGAACTCGTGGGGTGGACCACGTCGTGACCGGCTGACCCGATCGACCGGGCGGCGGTGATCTCACGATCTCGCGACGGTGTCGGTCACGGATCGACTCACGGATCGAGGCCCGGGTCGCGCGCTCCGTGCCGAGAGACCCCGAGAGAGGCGCGCGATGGGTCTCGTGTTGGCCGGATGCAGGAGTTTTCCTCGGTCACCGCCTCGTCGTACGACGCCGAGTCTCTCGCCCCGATGCTCACCGAGAAGGCGAGTGAAGGATGGGAGGTCGTCTCGATCGTGTCGGCGGGCACCAACGTCGTGGCCTACCTGCAGCGTTCGACCGACAGTGCGTCGACCGCCGCGCCCGCTGACGGCACCGGCGCCGTCGCCGATGCGGTTGCGTCCGACGTCGCCGACGACACTGCGGCCGCCGCCGAGGCGCCGGCCGCCGATCCGGTCGTCCCCATCGAGTCGACCGCCACGGGCGGTTGGGCCGCCGACGCCGGCTCCGATGCCGGGGACAGCGCCGACACGTCCGACTCCTCCGATCCGTCGCTCGGTGCGGTCGCCGCCGGAGCCGTCGGGGCGACCGCAGCCGGAGCCGTGGTCGCCAACGTGGTCGCCGCCCCCACGCCGGTCGCCGAACCGGTCCCCGAGGTCGATCCGGTCGTGGCCGGATCGGTCGCATCGGAGGCGACCGAGATCGCGCCGAGTCTCCCGGGCGAGAGCCCGACCGTGTCCGTCCCCGAGACCGTCGACACCGCCGCCAACGAGGCCGCCGCCGCTGCCGCCGCCGCGGTCGACGAGCCTGCCGGATGGGGAGCCGACCCTGCGCCGGCCGAGACGCCGGCGGCCTCTGCCGACTCGTCGATCATGGACCTCGCCGAGCAGGTCGGTGCGGCCGACCAGGTCGAGTCGGTGAGCACCGCCGCGTCCGATGCGGCGGGTGGCGCCGTCGCCGACGCCACAGCTGCGGCGGGCACTGCGGGAGCAGCCGTGACCGAGGTGACCACCGGTGCGACCTCCGGGGCCGCCGAGACCGTGCTGGCGGGGACCGAGACCGCCGAGACCGCCGCGGCCGATGCCGGCGCGGCAGCCGAGACCGCCGTCGTCGAGACCACGGCCGCAACCGAGACCGCCGTGTCCGACAGCGGCGTCCCGGCCGGGTGGTACGCCGACCCGTCGGGTCGCTTCGAGCTCCGCTACTGGGACGGCAACGCCTGGACCGAGCACGTCAGCCGCGCCGGACAGCAGTACACCGACCCGCCCGTCGCCTGATCCGTCACGTCAGGGGGTCAGCCCGGACCGTCACCCCGCGCCGGTCGGCTCGTCGACGCGTGATCCGTGACCTTCGACCCGCTGAGCGGGTCGTGCCGCGTCCCTAGGATCACGCTCATGCGCGTCACCTCGATCGGTCACGCCGGGATGCTCGTCGAGACGTCGGCGGGCTCCATCCTGTGCGATCCGTGGTTCCACCCGGCCTTCTTTGGGTCGTGGTTCCCGTTTCCCCGCAACGACCGACTGCCCACCGACCTCGTCGAGCGGATCGAGAACGCCGACTTCCTCTACGTCTCGCACCTGCACGGCGACCACCACGACGAGCCGTGGCTGTCCGAGCACCTCCGACGCGACATCCCGATCATCCTCCCGGGCTTCCCGTCGATCGAGCAGAAGAAGACGTTGGCGGCGCTCGGCTTCACCGAGTTCATCCGCACGACCCACACGAAGGAACACGAGATCGCACCCGGCCTCCGCGTCGCGATCCACGTCGAGACCTCGATCACCGACGGCCCGGGTGGTGACTCGGCGCTGGTCGTCATGGCCGACGACGCGATCGTCGTCAACCAGAACGACTGCCGCACGACCGATCTCGGGCAGCTCCGCTCGCACGGACCCGTCGATCTCCACTGGCTGCAGTTCTCGGGCGCCATCTGGTACCCGATGGTCTACGAGATGGATCCTGAGGCGAAGCGGTCCGCTGCGGTGGCCAAGGTCGATGCGCAGTTCGCGCGTGCGATGCGGTACGTCGAGAAGGTCGACGCCCGCGCGATCGTGCCGAGCGCCGGCCCGCCGTGTTTCCTCGATCCCGAACTGTTCCATCTCAACGTGATCGACGGCGACGAGGTGTCGATCTTCCCCGACCAGCGTGAATTCCTCGCCCGGCTCTCGGCCGCCGACCGCACGGGCGTGATGAACGTGCCTGGCACCGCCATCGAGATCGACACGTCGCGGTCGGGTGCCGACGGCATCGCCGTGACCCACCCGTTCGACGACGCCGAGGTCCGGGCGATCTTCGACGACAAGCGCGCGTACCTCGATCGGTACCAGGCCGACTGGATGCCGTGGATCGACGACATGAAGGCGTCGTGGGCGCGTCAGGCGGCCGAGCCGTCGCGCGACCTCCTCGCCGAGCTGCAGGAGTGGTGGCACCCGCTGCTCGAGATGTGCCCGACCATCCGGTCGCAGGTCGGCGCCAACGTCGTGCTCCGGGCGCTCGGCGACGACGAGTCCGGGGTCGAGCCGCTCGACATCGTGATCGACTTCCCGGCCGGCGAGGTGCGTGAGCACGCCGGCGAGCCGTACTCCTTCCGGTTCGACGTCGACCGGCGACTCGTCGAGACCGTCGTCGCCCAGCGGGCCGTCGACTGGTCGAACTCGCTCTTCCTGTCCTGTCGATTCGTCGCGTGGCGCGACGGCGAGTTCAACGAATACGTCTACAACTTCCTGAAGTCGTTGCTGCGGAGTCGGATGCGTCGTGCCGAAGCCGAGGCCGTGAGCAAGTTGGCTCCGCCGGACCCCGAGGCGCTGGCCGCGGAACCCGACATCCGGATCGGTGACTACGTGGTCCAGCGGCGTTGTCCGCACCGCGACGCCGACCTCGAGGCGTTCGGTGAGGTCGACGGCTGCGAGTTCGTCTGCACCCTCCACGGCTGGCGCTTCGACCTCGACACCGGCGCCTGCCTCACCAGCCCCGGCCACCAGCTCCGCATCCGCCCCGCCGACTGATCGCGACCGGGCCCGTGTTCATGACGTGCCTGGCACGTCACGCAACGCGGCGTCACAGGTTTGGAGGCGTTTCGTCACGAACCGTCACTAGGTTCTGACGCATGGTCGCCGTGTTGGATCTCGGAATCGACCTCGACGTCTGGCCGTGGGTGTGGATCGGCGTGGCCGTCGTGTTCGCTCTCATAGAGCTCACCGTGCTGGCCGGTTCCTTCGTGCTGCTGCCGTTCGCGGTGTCGGGCTTCGGTGCCGCGTTGGCTGGCTTCTACGACGCACCGGTGGAGCTGCAGTGGGCCATCTTCGTCCTCGGAGGCGCCGCCATCTGGGCGCTCTTCTGGCGCTACGCCAAACGGTTCGTCGACGAGAACGCCATGCCGCCGGGCGTCGGCGCCGATCGCCTCGTGGGCATGACCGCCATCGTCACGTCGACCATCGACTCCGACGACTCCAGCCGACGAGGCCGGGTCAAGGTCGTCGGCGAGGACTGGGGAGCGTTGCTCTCGCGAGGCACCGTCGGTCCCATCATCACCGGGTCGAAGGTGCGGATCTCGGGCATGAACGGAACACGGGTCGAGGTCGAACCGCTCGACCACTCATCGGAATCGCAACAGGAAGGACGCGCATGAGCGCTCTCGCCATCATCATCGGCATCGTCGCCCTCATCGGGCTCGCGGTGCTCGTCGCCGCCGTCAAGATCGTGAGGCCCTACCAGCGCGGGCTCGTCGAGCGACTCGGCAAGTACAAGACCACCGAGCAACCGGGGCTCCGCCTCATCGTCCCGTTCATCGAGACGATGCAGCTCATCGACATGCGCGAGCAGGTCGTCGACGTCCCGCCGCAGGAGGTCATCACCGCCGACAACGTGGTGGTGTCGGTCGATGCCGTCGTCTACTACGAGGCCACCGACCCGCAGCGCCTCGTCTACAACGTCGCCGACTTCTTCACCGCCATCACGAAACTGGCGCAGACCAACCTCCGAAACCTCATCGGTGACCTCGAGCTCGACAAGGCGCTCACGTCGCGGGACACGATCAACACCCAGCTCCGCGAGGTGCTCGACGACGCCACCGACAAGTGGGGTGTCCGGGTGGTGCGTGTCGAGATCCAGCGCATCGACCCACCGGCCGACATCGTGTCGGCGATGCACGCCCAGATGAAGGCCGAGCGCGATCGCCGTGCCACGGTCACCGAGGCCGACGGCTACAAGGAAGCCGCCATCGCTCGCGCCGACGGCGAGAAGCAGTCGGCGGTCCTCGCTGCCGAGGGCCGCAAGTCGGCGGCGATCCTCGACGCCGAGGGTGAGTCGCAGGCCATCGAGCTGCGAGCGAAGGCCGACAAGCTTCGACTGACCCTGGTGGGTCAGGGTGAGGGCGACGCGGCCAAGGCCCGCCTCGTCGGCATCAAGGAGGCGGCCGCCGACCAGAACGTGCTCACGGTCGAGTACCTCGCGGCGCTCGAGCGAATCGGCGACGGTCGGGCCACGAAGCTCGTCATCCCCGCCGAGTTCTCGGGCCTGCTCGGAACGGTCGCGGCGTTGGCCGACACGGTCCGCCCCGACGAGTTCGACGACGAGCTGCGTCCGAAGAACGGCCTGCCCATCCCCGACGACGTCGAGCGCGTCTCGCTCCCCGAGCCCGACCGCGCCGAGGCCCGCCGCCGATGACCCGCCGTCAGTCCGTGGCGAGACGTCGGGCGTCGGCCGCCCGCTGCGTCGCCTCAGTCCGAGGAGGTGATCGGTGATGCGCCGGTCCGACGCTCCTCCCGCCGGGTGGTATCCCGACCCGGAGAATCTGAGTCGACTGCGGTGGTGGGACGGTCTCGACTGGACCGACATCCGACGCGCGGTGCCGAGCGACGCCGAACTCCTCGCTGCCCAGCGGTCTGCCGCCGCGAGCACAGCGGCCGACCCGGTGCGGGTGGACCAGAACGCGCAGATGCCGCTGCAGCAACAGCAGCTGATGCCGCGCCAGGACGCCCAGCAGCTCGTGGCCGAGGTGCGTCAGGCGGCTCGCGAGGAAGTCGATCGGGCGGCCTCGATGTTCACCCAGCGCGCCAACGACGCGATGCGTCAGGTCACGCCGCTCATCTCGGGCTACACGAGCACGCTGACGCGGTGGATCCGGCGGGCGCTGATCATCGCCACGGTCCTGCTCGTCGGATGGTTCGTGTTCCAGGTCATCGTCCAGGCGAGCTTCTTCGATTGGCTCGGCGACCGCATCGACAACCTGACCGACGACTCGCTCATCGCGCCGTCGCCGGACGGTTCTCCTCCGCCGTTCGGCTGATCACGGCGTCGACCTCGATCTCCACGAGGAGTGCGGGGTCGATCAGTCCGGCGACCCGGAGGAGCGTCGCAGCGGGTCTGACGGATCCGAACGCGGCGCCGTGCACGCGGAGCACTGCGTCGATGTCGTCGGGGTCGACCACGAAGATCCGGGTCCGCACCACGTCGTCGAGTGATGCTCCTGCGTCACGCAACGACGCCTCGATGATCCGGATCGCAGCCCCCGTCTGGGTGGCGGCGTCGCAGCCGTCGACGTCGGGTGGCTGCGCACACGTCCCGGCGACGAACACCTGGTCACCCACTCGCACGGCCCGGCTGTAGCCGTACACGTCTTCGTAGGGTCCGCCCGACGAGATCGTGCGTCGCTCGACTGCCATGCGGCGGACCGTAGCGATGGGGCGACCTCCCCGAGAGGTGGGTTGTGGGGAGATGCGCGACGGCCACGCCGCCGTCCGCGGTCGACCGTCTGTCGGACGCGCCGGAGCGGACACCCGGGACCAGACTCCGGGTGTCCGCTCGGTCCGCCGCGACGGGTGAGGGGTCGGGGGATGATTCGGGGGATCCTCGCGACGGACGGTCGGCGAACTCGCTCGGCTCGCTGTGGGTCAGGCCCCGATGAGCGAACCGTCGGGGGCGGCGACGAACCAGTTGCCGCCGCTGCC